>JARFPV010000355.1 GCA_029288115.1 Akkermansiaceae bacterium
TACAAATGCCTTTCGTCATCCGCTGGCCCGGCGTCATCAAGCCTGGAACTATTTCTGACGCTCTTATCCAGAATATCGACTACGCACCGACCTTCCTTGATGTCTGCGGGGCCGACATTCCCAACGATATCCAAGGTCGCTCTCTCGTCCCGGTATTGAAGGCAAGCGGTAAGAAGCCTGCCGACTGGCGCGACTCTCTCTACTACGCCTATTATGGTGAAGCCACCCACAACGTAGCAGCCCACGACGGTGTTCGGACAGAGGACTTCACGGCTTTCTACCTCCCCGAGACCAAGGAATGGCAGTTATTTGACCTCAAGAAAGACCCCGGCCAGATGAAGAGTGTTCATGCTGACCCTGAATACGCTGCCACCCTCAAGGACATGCAGGGTAAGTATGCAAAGCTGAAAGACAAGTATCGTGCCCACTCCGCAATCCTCCCCGCACATCGCAACAAACAAGCGTGGTGGAAAAAGCGCCAGAATCAGAAGAATAAACAGGCCGGCTCCGGCAGCCACGACCTCATCTTTATCGGCGACTCCATCACCCAGGGGTGGGAAGGAGCCGGCAAGGAGACTTGGGAAAAATACTACAGCAAACGCAAGACACTGAACCTTGGTTTCTCAGGCGACCGCACCGAGCACGTCATCTACCGACTCGAACGCGGCAATCTACGTAAACAGAAGAGAGCCAAAGTAGCCGTGGTCATGATCGGCACAAACAACACAGGCCACAGTAGACAGGACCCATCTCAAACCGCCGACGGCATCCAGCGAATCCTGTCGGTTCTCAGAGCCCGCTGTCCTGACACCAAAGTGCTGCTTATGGGAGTCTTCCCCCGCGGACGCACGGCCGATGACCCTCTGCGCAAAATCAACGTCGAGATCAACAAACACATCGCCAAGTTCCACGATGGTGAGCGTGTGCACTTCCTCGATATTTCCGATAAGTTTCTTGATAAGAATGGCGTGCTCACCAAGGAGATCATGCCAGACGCTCTGCACCCGAAACAAAAAGGCTACATGATCTGGGCTGAGGCCATCGAGCCATCACTCAAAAAACTCGGAATCAAGTAAACTAACCATTTTCCCCTGCCCGCATTCCCCTTGCGCCACGGGGGATGATGTGGCAGGAACACGCCTGTGAATAATACATGGCATGACAAACTGTCTAGCTGGTTTTTCCAGACGGACAAACACGCTGATCTCGAGTGGCATCTTGGACTCATCATCGATGGCGTGTTGCTGCTTGTTGTCGTCCTCGCTGCCGCCATCGCCTACTACATCACCAAAAAGGTCGTCGTCGGCATCACCACTAAAGTGGTAAAAAAAACCGAGAACACCTGGGATGATGAATTACTCAACAGCCGCTTGTTCAAATGGCTCTCCCTACTGGTCCCCGCGGTTATCATTCTAAACGCCGCTCCTCATGCCATCGTGACCCATCACGACGGCGTGCCGATGTTTTCCAACATCATCCAGTCCAGTGCCAAGGTCTTCATCATTATCCTCGGCTTTCTGTCGCTGAGCTCTCTGCTGAATATTGTCGAACGAATCTATCAACGCTTCGAGGTATCCCGTGAACTCCCCATCAAAGGATTCATCCAGGTCATCAAAATCCTGCTGCTGCTAGCAGCTATCATATTCATCATCTCCACCCTGATCGGCAAATCACCCGTCCTCATCTTCTCCGGCCTCGGCGCTATGACCGCCATCCTGATGCTGATCTTCAAGGACAGCATCCTCGGACTCGTCGCCGGCATCCAACTCTCAGCGAACCGAATGGTTGCCCGTGGCGATTGGATCGAAATGCCCAAATTCGGCGCAGATGGAGAAGTGCTCGAAGTCGCACTGACGACGGTGAAAGTGAAAAACTGGGATAAAACCATCACCACGATCCCCACTTATGCTCTCATCTCAGACAGCTTCAAGAACTGGCGTGGCATGGCCAACTCCGGCGTGCGCCGCATCAAACGCTCGGTCAGCATCGACATGTCAACCGTTGGGTTTCTGGATAAAGAATCATTAGCGAGATTAAGCAACATCACTCTGATCAAGGACTACATTTCTGAGAAAGAGCAAGAAATCGCCAGTTGGAATAAGGAAAACGCCAATGATTCTAACAACATCAACGCGCGTGCCCTGTCCAACCTCGGCACCTTCCGCGCCTACATCCGCGAGTATCTGAAAAACCACCAAAAAATCTCGGGAACGGAAACCTTGCTTGTCAGGCAACTTCAACCCACCGAGCACGGAATCCCCATTGAGATTTACGTTTTCTCCACTGACAACGCCTGGGTAAAATTCGAGGACATTCAATCCGACATCTTTGACCATTTTCTCTCAGTCCTCCCCGAGTTTGGACTAAGGGCGTTCCAGTCGCCCAGCGATCACTCATTTCTTCAAACTTCAAACTAACGTGAAACTATACGACACACTTACCCGGAATAACCGAGAGCTCACCCCGATCGATGGTGAAACGTTCCGCTTCTACTGCTGCTGTCTCTTATACACATCTCCGAGCCCACGAGACTTGAATCCAAATCTCGGTTTCCGTGGTGAGCTTGGAAAAGGGGGGGGGGGGGGGGGGGGGGGGGGGGGG
>JARFPV010000478.1 GCA_029288115.1 Akkermansiaceae bacterium
CTGGTGCTCTTCATGCCCAGTGTCTGGAAAAAATACTAGTTCACAAAAATGTCATCCGGAGCTTCGGCAAGAATTTTGTGAAAGGGTGAGATTTCACGGAGCATTTCAGCCCAGAGTTTTTTCTCATGTTCGGATGCCAGAATCCGCTCCTGAGGCAGGGTAGTAATCCAGGATTTTTTTCGTAGTTCATCTTCGAGCTGCCCCTGTGTCCATCCGGAATAGCCGGCAAAGGCGCGGACCAGTGTGCCAGGTTGCTGAGTGCGGATGATCGCATCCTTAGCTGAAATGCGCGTTGCGAAGCGCAGATCATGGTCTTCGGTCCAGAACGCAGCGAATGTGAGGTGCTCCTGCCCAACAGGTCCCCCGAGGTGGACACGGATTTTTTTGAGTGGCTCAAACTCATCCGCCGTGAGTAAGTCGCCTACGGTTTGCTCCGTTGGCTGATTGAGAATCAATCCGTAGGCACCTTCATCGTGGTTATGCTCTGCGAGTAGGACCACGCTCTTATTGAAAATGCCGTCGCGTAAGGATGGATCGGCAAGAAGGATCTGGCCTTCCAGATGGATTGGTGTGTCGGGTGCTTGGTCGGACATGAGCGGATTACACGTGTAATGTAACCCATTCCCGTACCTTGCCAAGCCTTGAGCACTTGCGCATTGCCAAATCCTCATTGTTCGTGAACCATGACGGTATGAAGTGGTTCTCCCTGTCCCTTTGTATGATCTTCATGGTTTCGTGTGCTCAGCTAAGTAGGATCACGGGCATCAAAATCAAAAAAAAGCCAGACGACAGCTCCGCTACAGCTGGGCTTGATGCCTATCGAGCTGCTGGGGGCAATATTGCCGGGATGGGCGGATTCGATACCACTGCTGGTATCGCCAGAGCCACCGTCAGTCCGGGGGCGGGTATTGCGCCCGACGAGGATATTGTTTGGGCACCTGAGGATCCAAATCAGCCTATTCAGGGTGAGGAACTTTGGAAGAAGGCCGAGAATAAATCATGGCACGTAAGTCACAGTGAGGCATCCAGATATTCCAGGCAATCCGGCAAGCCTATGTTGATCTGGTTCACTGATTCCGTGCACAGCCCATTGTGCCGCCAGCTGAGCAGTGAACTTTTTTCAACATCTGGTTTCGAAGGCTGGGTTAAAAGCCGGATGGTCAGGTTGAGGGTGGATAGCACCCTGCGTGGTCGCGAGCGGAATACTGATCTCGGCATTCGTAAACTGAAATTCGTTGAGAAACTTAAGCGTAGATATGATGTTCACGGGCACCCCACGGTGGTGGTGGTGAGTCCAAGAGGGGCTGTAGTCCAGAGCTACCGTGGGTACAAGAAGGGAGGGGCAGATTATTATTGGGGCAGGATCAAGCAGGCTTTGATCATTGCGGAGAAAGAATACGGTGCCTGGCGAGAAAAACTCGAGGCGAGGGGATACCGGATGTGGGAAAGCCGCGATGGGCGAAAGACTCTCGCCAAGCTATATCGTTTCCGACCAGGGAAAGTCACGCTGATCGATCCTGATGGAAATCGCGGAACCACAAGCTTTAGCAAGCTCTCGGATGCCGATCAGGCGTGGATCATACTTCAGAAAAAGCGCCACGAAGCGCGCCAGAACAGGTAAGTGGGGCGTTTGGAGTCGATCTGCAGTTCGCAGTCGTTGCAAAAGTCTGTCACAGTGTGATAAATCTTGGAATTTTAGCTTGCAGTGGGAATTGAAAGCGATTAGCGATTGCCGCCCTTCAGACTGCCACCTGCTCAAAATAACCGAGTTAGGGAGCATACAGAGGGACATATAGCTCCTGATAGCTGCAATTTTATTCTCATTTTAATCCCATGGCTGCAAAAAAGAAAACCGTCCGCAAGACCGCTAAAAAGGCGACCAAGAAAAACGTCAAGAAGGTTGCTAAAAAGGCATCGACTCGTAAGGCAGTGAAAAAGGTCGCCAAAAAGGCTGTGAAGAAGACTGCCAAGAAAGCGGCAAAGAAAGTCGTCAAAAAAGCAACCAAGAAGGCAGCAAAGAAAAAGGTTACCAAAAAAACAGCTAAGAAGGCTGTCAAAAAGAAAGCCGCACCCAAGAAAAAGGCCGCAGTGAAAAAAGCCGCACCTAAGAAGAAGGTAGCGAAAAAAGCCGCCAAAAAAGCGACTAAGAAGACTGTCAAGAAAGCCGCACCGGCGAAAAAAGCTCCAGCCAAGAAAGCTCCAGCCAAGAAAAAGGTGGCGCCAAAGAAGAAGGTGAAGCTCGTCGGTTTTGCCAAGAAGCAGCACCAGCGTCTGCTTGACCTTCGCGACGGTATACTCGATGCCATGAACGGCATTACCCACGATACCCTCAAGAACACGGACGGAGTGGAGACTGGTGGTGGCCAGCATACCGGTGACGCAGGTAGTGATGCTTATGACCGCGACTTCGCCTTGAACCTGCTTGCCAAGGAACAGGATGCTCTTAGCGAGATCGAGCAGGCGATTCAGCGCGCCGAGAGCGGAATCTATGGCATTTGCGAAATGTCCGGTGACAAAATCCCCAAAGTGCGTTTGGAAGCGATTCCATTTGCCCGTTATACGGTTCAATGCCAGGCCCAGTGGGAGAAAGAAAACGGTCACCTGCGCAGAAACGGAAACACAGAATTTGGCTTTTCCAACGGCAGCAGACGCTAAAATCCACTAAAAAAGCGACTCATAACGATTCTCTGCTTGACCAATAGGCGGAAATGAGTAGTTTTCGCCCCCCTGCAAGGGCAGGTCACTTTAACCAAGTAATTTTCATAACCATCTCCTAGAACCATGGCACGCGATATCATCATACTCGAATGCACCGAAGCAAAAGCGGAGGGAAAACCCACTTCCCGCTACACTTCTACGCGCAACAAGAAGAGTCTCAACACCCCAGGTCGACTGGAAAAGGTGAAGTATAATCCATTCCTGCGTCGCCGCACCCTGCATCGGGAACTTCGCTAATCCACCCATAAACTTTCTATTTTTCTCATCATGTCCGCAATATCTACTCCGAAGAACAAGGAACGCCGCATCGCATATTGGAAGGCTAACCGCCCAATGCCTCACCGTCGTCACGACATCCCAGAGGCTGAGGTTGACTACAAAAACGTCGAGCTCCTTCAGAAATTCACTACTGAGACAGGTAAGATCCTTCCTCGCCGCGTGACTGGTGTATCAGCCAAGCTTCACCGCAAGATTACCCGTGAGATCAAGCGCGCCCGCGCCTGCAACCTCCTCGGCTAACACGCCCAGTGTGCAATTCATTACTTTCCAAGCCTGTCCGCTGATTCCGGGCAGGCTTTTTTATTCTCCGTCATGAAGGAACTCAAAGACACACAAAACGAGTCTGACGACCGCAAAATTGCTATTGATCGAGTTGGCGTGAAGTCGCTTAGGTTTCCACTTGAGGTGAGAAACAAAGATGGCAGCACACAGCGGACTGTTGCAACCACCGCGCTGGCCGTCGATCTTCCGCACCACTTCAAAGGCACTCACATGAGCCGCTTTGTCGAGGTGCTCAATTCACATGGAAATTGCCTGGATGTACGGGAAATGACGGCCATTCCTGAGGAACTTCTGGGAAGGCTGGATGCGCGCAAGGCTCACGTTGAGTTCCGTTTCCCTTTCTTCCGCGTCAAGCAGGCGCCCGTTACGGAGATGAGCGGCGTGATGGACTATGAAGTTATTTTTGAGGCGGAATCCGATGTCGATGGCAATCATGATTTCATACTCACGGTTGTCGTTAATGTAGCCACCCTCTGCCCTTGCTCCAAGGCTATCAGTGAGCGAGGGGCACACAATCAGCGCGGCACGGTGACCTACTCGGTACGTTTCAACGAGCCTATTTGGATCGAGGATCTTGTCGATCTCGTGGAAACGTCGGCAAGCTGCGAGCTTTATAGCCTGCTAAAACGCCCTGACGAGAAAGCGGTGACCGAGCATGCCTACGACAACCCGGTTTTTGTTGAAGATCTTGTACGCAACATCGCAGCCAGATCCAATGCCCAGGAAAATATCCGGTGGTATAAGGTGGAAGCGGAAAACCACGAATCGATTCACAATCACAATGCGTATGCAGTGATCGAAAAAACGCGATCCTCCTAGTGCGTAGAGAAACGGCTATCCATTAGGTCCTTCCTCGAAAATCGGGCGTGCAGAATTTTTTCCCTGCGTTAGAACACCAGTATGGAAAAAGACAAGTATCTCCGCAGGCCCTACCTCACACTTCCTGGCGCAACCGGAATGCCGGACGTGAATGAAATTATCGCACAGATGCCCGATGAGCAGAAGCATCGTTTCGAATCGTCAGGTGAGTTCATTCGCCGACTCGCACACCGGATTTCCAAGTGGCGCGAAGGCTTGCCAGAGGATCAAGAGCCCGCAATCGTCGCTTTGCTCTCAAATGGAGACTCTGTCGAGGTGCACACTTTGGGTGAGGACGGGCATTCCAGTGTGGTTGTTGAAGGTATGCTCAACGGCATGCCGTGTATGTTCATCAGCCACCAGTCGAGTTTTCAGGTGGTGTGTTACACCTGTCTCTTATACACATCTGACGCTGCCGACGAACACCGTGACGTGT
>JARFPV010000510.1 GCA_029288115.1 Akkermansiaceae bacterium
ATTGGCGAGTTCCGTGACTACCGGACCGAACAGCTACACGACGGTCGGTTTGACCTGATCCGCGGATATGGAAAGTTCATCGATTCGGAGACTATCGAAGTAACTCTACGCGAGACCGGGGAAACCATCACCCTGTCCTCAAAATCGACCATCATTGCCACCGGCTCGAATATTTTTGTACCCGACATCGACGGGCTTGAAGAAGCCGGATACCTCACCAGCGATGATGTGCTCGACAGTAAGGACGTTCCAGATTCCGTCATTGTGTTAGGCGGCGGCGCCATTGCTCTCGAGATGGCACACTACTACGATGGCATCGGCAAAAAAGTCACCGTCATCCAGCGTAGCGAGCATCTCCTCACCGGCATGGATCACGACCTCGCCGACACCTTGCAAGAGGCGTTCAAGGCGCGCGATCTTGATGTTTTTTGCGGCACGCAGTTGCAGAAAGTCGATATCACACCCGGTGGACTCAAGCGTGTCCATTTCAGTCAAGGCGGGGAACAACGAAGCGTCGAGGCAGCAGAAATTTTGTGTGCGCTAGGCCGAAAACCGAATTCAGGTAAACTCGCCGCCGAGAATGCCGGCATTGAGCTAGACCGTGGCAAAATTGCCGTGAACCACGCCATGCAAAGCACGCAGCCTAACATTTTTGGCGCGGGCGACGTCGCATCCCCACACGAGATTGTGCACGTCGCCATCGAGCAAGGAGAAATCGCCGCCCGCAATGCCCACCGGGTGCTCAACGGCAAATCTGACCTTGAGGAAATCAGTTACCGACTCAAGCTCTACGGTATTTTCACCGAGCCCCAAGTAGCAAGCGTTGGCATCAGTGAGCTGGAAGCCGCTGCCGAGGACCGCAAGGTGCTCGTAGAAACCTACCCGTTTAATGATCACGGCAAGTCCATGGTCCACGGCACCGAACACGGTTTCGTCAAACTCATCGCCGATGCTGAATCAAAAGAAATCCTCGGCGGTTCCGTCGTCGGCCCGGAAGCGACCGAACTCATCCACGAAATCGTGGTCGCCATGGCATTCCACGCCACCGCCGATCAGCTTGCCAAAGTCCCCCACTACCACCCCACACTGAGCGAAATCTGGACTTACCCAGCTGAAGATATTGCAGATGCGTAAAAAGCAGACCAAACGAAAACAGCTACAGGCTTGGTGGATCACGGCACACCAGGCCATGCTTCTGCGATGAGGAAAGCCGCTTGTTTTTTGTTTACCGCTTCGTTTGAGCCGTAGCTTTGCGCTCTGCGGCAAGTATTTGTTTAAGTTTGGCGACTTCCTGACGGAGCTCTCTGATGTCTTTCCTCATGGTCTCTTTTTCCTCTCTCTCCTTGTTTGCCGATTGCCGTTCTCTTTGCTTCAACTCGTTCTCGTATTGTCTTTTCTGATCAGCGGCAAGATTCTTGAGTGCGTTCTCCACCTCGGCGACTTTTCTTTCGGAGGCCTTAAGCGCGTCAGCCGCCTTGCCTCGCTGCTCAAGTGCACGTTTCCTCTGTTCATAGAGGGATTTCTTATGCGCTTCCATTTTCTTGCGCGCAGCGGCCTGCTGAGCGATGCGGGCCTGCTCGCTATTCTCCTTCTTTTTGGGTGTAGCTTCCGGCTTACGTTTCTGGTCCGGCTTAGGTTTAGCATGGTTTTTTTGGGAGGCCTCGCCCTTCCTGCTGTCGGTGCGGCGCGCTCTTCTGTCAGCCTTTTTCGAGGTTTTTGCTGACGCTTCTTTTTGGTCAGGCTTTGAAGATTTTTGTTTATCGGCATGAGCGGTGTTGCTGAGACCGATGAGGCAAGAGGACAAGGCAATGGTGGTAAGTAGCTGTTTCATTGGATAATTGTGGGTTTGTTTACTCGATCAAGATATACTCCCCATGTGTGCAAGATCTTACACACCTTATGCCACTCCGTAAAACAGAGGTGAATTGCCTGGCCTGTAACTCTCACTCACCCACCACCGCGAAACTGATGCGCCTGGTGTGAGGTGCCCGGCGGTGTTCGAAAAGAAATACACCCTGCCAAGTTCCCAAAGTAGCACGACCATTCATTACCGGGATGACTTCGCTACTTCTTGTGAGGGCCATTCGAATATGTGAGGGCATGTCATCCGGGCCTTCGTAAGTGTGCACAAAATAGGGGGTATCCTCAGGGACCAGATGATCAAAAAACGCGTGCAAGTCGGTGCGCGCGCTCGGATCAGCATTTTCCATGATCACCGTGCTGGCACTGGTGTGCTGAACAAATACGGTAACTGTGCCGCTGGTGATGCCTGACTGAGCCACGGCACTATTCACGTCATCGGTGATCTCATATGTCCCCTTACCGTTCGTGCGCAAGGTGATCTCTGTCGTATGCGCTGCCATTTTCAAACTAATCGATGACAATGTCCTCTGCCATCCAGTCGGCGATCGGGAATTTCATGCCGAGCCCCTTCATGGTATCCACAATGATGCGCGCGACCACAAGGTTGCGGTACCATTTCCGGTCAGCGGGAATCACATACCAAGGCGCATGTTCGGTGGAGGTCTTGCGAATCACGTCTTCATAGACTTCCTGGAACTCATCCCAGCGGGCGCGATCCTTGAGATCGTCTGGATTGAACTTCCAGTGTTTGGCGACGTTATCGAGCCGGGCTTGCAGTCGCTGCTTTTGTTCGTCCTTGGAGATATGCAGGAAAATCTTGATGATGGTAGTGCCCTCCTCGGCTAGCATACGTTCGAAGTCGATGATATGCTGGTAACGTGGTTTCCAGACTTCTTTAGGGTAAATATTTTTTACTCTGACAGCGAGAATGTCCTCGTAGTGGCTACGGTTGAAAACCACGATCTGGCCATTACGCGGCACCTTGGAGTGAACACGCCAGAGAAAGTCGTGCGCCAGTTCTTCCTCGCTCGGTTTTTTGAACGGCTCGACATGAATCCCCTGTGGATCGACCTTGGAAAAAACACTTTTGACCGTGCCGTCCTTGCCACCGGTATCCATCGCCTGGATGACTACGAGCAATCGGTTCTTATCCTCGGCATAGAGGTGGTTCTGCTGGATTTTCAACTCTTCCCTGAGCTGATCCAGAAATGGTTCGTGATCTTCTTTTTCGCCATCGAAAAGCGACTTATCATTGGTTTCGCGATCCGCGAGCTTGAGTTTCTCTCCGGGCTTGACGAGGTATTTCTTAAGGGCTCCTTGGACTGGCATGAAGACATTCTCGCAGACGACCCAAGGGGCTGGCAAGTGGTAAAACGCGCCAAATGATATCGGAATATTGTTAGATCACCGTCCCCGTATTCTGAGCTTCCTCCCGGAAACCAGCAAGTAACTGCTTGAAGACCTCGCCGGGTGCTCCATCCGCTATATCCCGATCGTCCACCTTGACGACGGGAATGACTTCAGCAGCCGTTCCGGTCAAAAAGACTTCATCGGCAGTGTAAACATCATACCGAGTGATGGTGTCCTCGATGATGTCGATATCCTGACGCTCGCAGAGGTCAAAAATCACAGAGCGGGTAATGCCGTCGAGTGCGCCATCAGAAATCTTAGGTGTGATGACCACACCATTTTTTACGATAAAAACAGTGTCGCCGGTGCACTCGGCAACGGTTCCCTCGTCATTGAGCATGAGACCTTCCATGACACCGGCCTTGATGCACTCGACTTTTGCCATGACGTTATTCAGGTAGTTGAGTGACTTCACCTGCGGGCTGAGCGTGGCGTGGCTCGGGCGGCGAGTGGAGCAGGTAACCAACTCGAGGCCTTTTTCATAGTGCTCCTCTGGGTACAACTGGATGGCGGCAGCAATGCAGAACATGGACGGCGATTCGCACAGATAGGGATTCAGCCCCAGGCCTCCACTTCCACGCGTGACAACCAACCTAATGTACCCGTCTGTCAAACCGTTAGCTCGGATGGTATCACATACGATGTCGACAACCTCTTGCTCTGTCCAAGGCATCTTGAGGAGAATCGCCTTGGCGGAAAGAAATAAACGCTCGATGTGTTCTTCGAGACGAAAGACGCGGCCATTGTAAAAACGAATACCCTCGAAGATGCCGTCGCCATATAGCAAGCCATGATCGAAGACGGAGATCTTTGCCTCGGATTCGTCGACGAGCGCGCCGTCGAGCCAGATTTTTTTGCTATCACTCATAATTTTCTGCGGATGTGGACGTGGTTAAAACACGAATCGGGGAAATTGAACACGCCTTTTTATGCCATCGCAGCCTGATCGGCAATTCGCCCGTCCACGATGACGAGCTTCCGATCGCCGTGCTCGGCGAGGCTTTCATCATGAGTCACTACCACCAAGGTGGCGTCATCCTCACCAGAGAGCCCCATCAACATGTCCATGACTTGGGCTCCGTTGCGTGAGTCCAGGTTTCCGGTCGGCTCGTCCGCAAAGATGATTTCCGGCGAATTCACAAGCGCCCTGGCAATCGCGACACGCTGCTGCTCACCACCGGAGAGCTCCGCCGGTAAGTGGTCGATACGTTTCCCAAGGCCCACACGCTCAAGCGACTGGCGGGCTTTATCGGTCAGGTCCTTACCTCC
>JARFPV010000633.1 GCA_029288115.1 Akkermansiaceae bacterium
CCTCCACCGGGGTGGCGGGCACCGCTTCTTTAACTTGCTCACCAAGATCGTTGATCATGGTTTTGACCTTACCTGCATAAGGACCACAAATGAATGGCACACCTACTTTCAGCGTACCTGCCTGAACCATCACCGTAGCGGTAGGCCCTTTACCAGCTTGGACACTGGCCTCGATCACCGAGGCACGCGCGTTGGCACGTGGGTTTGCCTTTAGTTCGAGAACCTCCGCCTGTAGCGCCATGAGTTCGATCAACTCGTCCATGCCCTGACCCGTGACAGCAGAAACCTCAACGCATTCGGTATCGCCACCAAAGTCGACTGGCTGCAGTTCGTGCTCCATGAGCTGCGTCTTAACACGAGCCGGGTCAGCACCTTGTGTGTCGCACTTGTTAATAGCGACGATGATTGTTTTTTCCGCCTTCTTGGCGTGCTCAATGGCCTCAATGGTCTGCGGCATGATGCCGTCATCTGCCGCGACAACGAGCACCACGATATCTGTGATATCAGCACCACGGGCACGCATCTCAGTAAAGACCGAGTGTCCGGGTGTGTCGATGAAACTGATTGGGCGACCGTCGTGCTCCACACGGTAAGCGCCGATGTGCTGGGTAATCCCCCCTGCCTCACCTGAGGTCACGCGGCTCTTACGCACATAGTCCAACAAAGATGTTTTACCGTGGTCGACGTGGCCCATGAAAGTAATGATCGGAGCACGATACTCGAGTTTTTCCTCCGGCTCATCTTCGAGCTTCTTCGCCTTCGGCTCTTTGATCTTTTTCTTCTCCTTGTGGACACCTCCGCCTTTCTCACGCTTCTCGCGCTCGAAGGTGAAGCCGTGCATTTCACAAAGTTTCTCGGCAATATCGGGCTCAATCGCTTGGTGAGGAGCCACAAAAACTTCCAGCTTGATTAAATCCGCCATCAATTGGAATGGCTTGAGATTCATCAGATCAGCAAGCGCACTGACGATGATCGGAGGTTTGATCGTGATGATGTTCCCCTCTTTCACTGCACCAGCCTCATCACCTGCAGCAGATTCATCGCCACCGGCCGGTTCACCTGCTGCAGTCTTGCCCAGATCAAACTCATCGTCTTTCTTGTCGAGCAGTTTGGAAATGGCAGGCAGGTCTTTTTTCAAGCCTCCTTTTTTATGCACCACGGAGGTTTTCTTTTCACCGTCCTCATCCTCAAAGATATCCAGAGCTTCCTTCTTCTGGTCATCGACAGATTTGACCTTCGCCGCCTCGATACGCTGGCGCTCACGCCGCGACAACTTGCTCCCGGAGTCATCGAGGAGATCGAGGATTTCTTTGTCTTTTTTCGGCTTATCGCTTGAGTCAGGCATGCTGGATGGTCGTGGGATGGGTATCAGGATTAGGTGATAAAATAAGTTACGTTAGAAAAATGGTTTCGGTTAGGCTTCGGCACCTTCAGCCTCCTTGGTCTCGTCTTCGGAGCTTTCCTCTGCCTCGGCGGCCGGTTCTTCTGCTGGTTCTTCGGCTGCAGGTTCTTCGGCGGGCTCCTCAACTGGTGCTTCCTCCTCTGCGGCAGGTTCAGCTGGCTCATCTGCTGCTGGTGCGGAATCCGCTGGTGCGACCTTACTAAGGATCGTAGCAGCCTCGTCTTCTGAAATCTCGAGTGCCTGGGCAATGTACTCGGCTGGCATCTGGGCAACAAGGTCGGCGGTTGCACCACCGGCGCGGAAGAGTTTTTCAGCCATTTCATCGTTGATTCCAAGCTGCTCGGCAAGTGTGTGGGCGGCGTCGCCGACACGTGCTTCAAATTGCTCGTGCTGGCTCTCGTCCTTGCTGACTTGTACGTCCCAGCCCATAAGCTTGGCACTGAGGCGGGCATTCTGACCACGACGGCCAATCGCCTTGCTCAGTTCCTCTTCGTCAACAGTCACGGAAACAACCTTGTTTTCCTGATCCAGACTGATGGAGCGAATGATCGCAGGCTTGAGGGCCTCGACCACGAAGGTGGCGGGGTCATCACTCCAGCGGATGATATCGACTTTTTCGTTATTGAGCTCGCGAACGATGTTCTTAACGCGAGCTCCACGGAGACCGACACAAGCACCCACGGGATCAACTTTTTCATCGTTACTGGCGACAGCTACCTTGGTGCGGTATCCTGCCTCACGAGCGATACCACGTAATTCAACGGTATTATCTGCAATCTCAGCCACCTCGGATTCGAACAAACGGCGCACGAAGTTTGGATGACTACGGGAAAGGATGATTTCCGGACCACGTGACTCATTTTCAACAGCCACCACATAAACGCGGATACGGTCGCCAATGTTATAATCCTCTGTGACGACTCTCTCACGCGACGGGATACGTCCCTCAAATTTGCCGAGATCAATCATGACGTCGCTTTTTTCAAACCGGCGAACAGTTCCACTGACAACGTCACCGGCACGATCCTTGTATTCGTCGTAGATCATTTCTTTCTCCGCCATACGCAGACGCTGCATCATGGTCTGCTTGGCAGTCTGGGTGGCGATTCGACCAAAGTTTTTGGGTGTCACATTAAAGTCAACGGTGTCGCCAAGCTCGGCATCAGGCTTGCCTTTGCGAGCGAGAGCAAGTGGCACCTCATTGAATTTATCCACGTAATCATCATCAGCCACCACCTCGAGTGTGGCAAAAATCGAAGTATCCCCCTTACGCTGATCGACCTCGGCGCGGATCGTCTCGATGGAGTCCGCTCCGGGAACCATTTTGCGGTAAGCGGATATAAAAGCAAATTCGAGCGCCTCGAGAACTTTGTCCCGGTCGATACCTTTTTCTTTCTCGTAATAGTCAATGAGAGCGACGATGTCGTTAGTCATGGCTGGTAGGTTAAAATGGTTGGTGGATGCTATGATTCTTATTCCCCGAGACACAAAAGAGTGGGTCTTGTGACCCACCCCCCGAGTGCTCGTAGAGTTGCTGCGGATGGGCATAGTGCTGAAACACTGTAATGACAAGCAGAAACTCCGCCTTTTCTAGGCTCAGGGCTTGTTTTCACACCTTCTCCGTAACGAAGTGTCATGCCGCGACGAAAAAAACAGCCCAGCCCATGAAAAATATCTTGCCATCGGCCTCTGGATACGTATTTTGCGCCCCGCCTTCCATCGCCTCGCGGCGGAAAGCACATCAACCACCAACAAACGCGCGGATAGCTCAGTTGGTAGAGCAGTTGGCTTTTAACCAATTGGTCCTGGGTTCGAGTCCCAGTCCGCGTACTTTATAACCCGCTGTATCCTCATCGATCAGCGGGTTTCCTTTTGCCCAGATGCTTCACCATTCAACAAGCTGACTGGGACGAGAACCTTCCGGAAAGCCCTATCAGGGCTTGGAGGAATCTGGTTCGACTGCACAAGCCGTCGTGTATCACGACGAAACCGTATTCCCATGCCGACGGAGGAGGAGGCATGCACCCAGGTAGAGAGTGAGCGGAGCGAACTCAATCCCAGTTCGCGTACTTTATAACCCGCTGTATCCTCACCGATCAGCGGGTTTCCTTTTGGGGCATCTCTAAGGGGGCACCTATGGCACCTCGATTCTGATGAATCCAGATCCTGAATGCCCTGTTGGCACCGTAGCTCGAACACGCTGGCGACCAGACTCCAACCCAAGAACCTGTTCGGTTATGGCCCGAATATCTCCTGAGGGGCCTTCGCCAGAGGCATACCAATTCAATAAGTTAGGTGACCACTTCACGACACCCGTTGGCCCCGCTGGGTTACGCAACCACTCAAAACTAACATTCCCAGATCCATATTCAGAATTCAAGAAACTCTGCTGCACATCCATAACCCCTGCTTGAGTTCCAAAATAAAACTCTAGCCAATTATTCAACTTATCCCCTTCTGGATCGGCAAACTTCCCCCAACCTGTGTTTTCTTTCGCCGGGTCGTTGGCAACCTCTGCATCAAGTTGTGTGGCTATCCACTGCAAATATGCATCTCGTATCCACATCGTTGTATTGCCGTTCCCTGCATAATCAGGATGGCTGGGACTTGCGACCACGCTATGCGGTCCCACCGCACTCGGCTCCGAGGTTCCACCGTTGTAGGTCAGGTCAAATGGAACACCGTATGGTACCACCGATACCGTAACTCCGTGTGGTTGACCGTCAGCCTGATGCTGGGTATCCGTAAAGGTAAACGTTGGCGTCACGGTATCCGGCAAGTCATTCACACCAATGGTAAACACTTCTTCATGAGTAAGCCCACTTTCATCAATCACCCGCAAACGCACAGAGTAGCTCGGTATCTCCTCGTAGTTCAAGGGGCCCGTGGTCACTAATTGCCCCCCCGTAACCGCAAACGCCGGATTACCATCCGATCCCGTACCGCCGATCAATTGGAAGGTGAAGTCCGCCGAATCCGAGTCGACCGCAGCAATTTCTGCGACTACGGTCCCAGCTGGCTCATTTTCATCCACGCTGACAGTAGCAACATTACTGAGGACCGGCCCACTAGAAAAATTCAGTCTCGATGCAGCAAATACCGCCGCTGGCGAGGGTGCCGGATTACTCAATGTGATCCCCGTCGGTGCCGCCCTTACAGGAGTGGGGCCGGTAACTTTTGCTGCAAACGGCCCAGCTGGAAGAATCACCCCGTTCACTTCTTGGTTAGCACTCGCCTCCAGCGTAATCATCGGTGAAAGATCCGGAGCAAAATCAGAGAATTCACTGGAATGACTCCCCGACCACATTCGTGTTCCATCCACCGCAAAATGGTGGAAATTCCTAATAACAGGCTGGCTTGACCCATCTAGTAAATTCACCCCATCCACCTGACTCGCGGGAGTTTGAATACTGAACTCTCCATTAGGCCATACCCTGAAACCACGTGTTTCATCGCTTATCGGGTAAGTAGCTGCATTATCGCCAAACACATGCCCACGCTGCGCCACTCCCGAGGAACTGTATTTTACCGCTATTCCGTCATACTGTGATGTCGGAGCAAGACTCACCGAACCAAAGGTTGCTGGAGAGTGGTCATAGTAATCAAACGCAATCCGGCCTGCAAAATAGATGTTATCCTGCGCATCACACCCAACCTTGTTCACTCGATCAATCGTATCCGGACTCCCTCCCGTTCTTACCCACAAGGGCGAACCACTCGGATTGAGTTTCCAAAGATAGATATCAGCATTCTCATCCGATGTCCCAGTTCCTCCAGATGACTTGTTAGCCCCAGCAAACGAAACACTCCCCTGAAACTCACCTACAACCGTCACATTACCTTGTGAGTCAAAGGTTGCAGCTTTACCAAAGGCAGCACCTCCTGCTTGTTTTGCCCATTCCAAATCTCCAGTGCTATCGTAGCTTAAAATAAATGCGTCACTACTTCCGTTACCTCCGGTAATGACGAGCACCGGACCACTCGTGGAACCACTAGACGCTCCTGTCTGGAACGAACTCCTCAGCGTATACCCGGAAGTATACAACGAATAGCTGGAGGTGCTGAATGATGCTGAAAAGTAACCGGTCATCACGACTCTACCACTCGTTTCATCATAAGCGATGCCTTGCGGATACTCAGCATTCGGTCCTCCATCCACTGCATTATACCAGCGCATGTTGCCGTCCGGATTAAACGATGCCGCCGCCATGTCGAAATAACCACCATTTGAACCCGCTGCATACCCAGCGAGCTGCGCAACACTACTACCGTTACGGAAAATAGCGCTGGCGCTCGCATCATTGGTCAGCCTCAACGCGATATGCACACGTCCATCGCTCCCTACATCAATCGCGCTAAAATAATCATTCGACTGCCTACCGCCATGCAGAACCCATTCCACTGCTCCATCCGGATCGTGCTTGATAAGAAACCAATCCCTTCCACTCCCCTGCGACGTCACCGTCTTGTCTCCAGCAGTCAAGGTTCCCGTGAAATCCCCTCCGACATAATAACTCCCGTCAGG
>JARFPV010000533.1 GCA_029288115.1 Akkermansiaceae bacterium
CCATCACGCCAGCCCGCACCGAGATTGAGCCGTGGTTTGTTTGCCGCGCCAGCCTGGTTGAGCTGTGCCTCGGCACGATCCAACCTTGCGGCGACTACAGCTAAATCCGGATTGTCAGCCAGTGCGCGTGAAATCCGGGCATTCAGCACAGTGTCACCATATGATTTCCACCATGGGTTTTGCACACGCTTCTGTGCCCACGGAGGGACTCTCTCCCACGTCGGGTGAGAGTTGTGCATTGCCGATGGCGGTGATAATGAGCAGCCCGCTAGCAAGGTGATCGCCAGCGTTGTATACACGTGGTTTTTAATCATGGCTTAACATAGATTCCCGTAGCATTGAGCATGAGGTTATCTTCATTCGATCCTTCTGCGACTTTGCCCGTCACGACAAGTTCACTCAGTTCCTTGATCCCGGATACACCCTTGAGACCAGATTTGATGAGGTTCCCATCGGCATCGACAACCTGCACGGTAAGTGTGGATTCTTTGACGGTATCGGGGTCATCACAGCAAACGTCCCACGGAGTCGTGCAATGGTCGTCGCCTTTTAGATCACAGGAGGTGATAGTTTCCGGATCACCAAGTTGCAGGATGGCCCGACCAGGCACAAAGACGTCCTTGGAACCCATGACCTTGCCATGCACGGTGATGGTGTCGCCTGGCTTTGCTGATTCCCGCGTCGTGTAGATTGGTTGGGCATTCTCAGGTGCCGTTTTCAAGATGAAGGATTCGAGTTCGCCGGTATTCGCTTTGTCGTGATTCTCGGTGGCTTCTTGTTTTTCACTGCATGATGCTAGTGCGAAAAGAGCAGTGAGGACTAGGTATGGGTATGTTTTCATGATGTTGTTAGTTAGTTGGTTGTTTACGATGATCTGAGAGCTTTGGGTAGTGGTGGAACGAGGCAGCGCAGGGCAGGGGGGAGCGTGCCGATGGTTCCCAATAAAACACCTGTGGCAAGTCCGGTGAAGATAACCGTTGGACTGAGCGTCAGGGTGAAGGTGCCAATGGAAAAAGGAACGGTCCTACCGTCGAGCAAGAAGTAGGCGATGAGGCAGGCAACCAGGGTGCCGGTTAGAGTTGCTAATAGGGATTCCTGGACGAGTGATATAAACAAGGCGAATCGTGTGTAGCCGATGGATTGGAGGGTCGCCATCTCTCTGATCCTCGCAGCGAATGCGGCGTAGAGGGTGTTCAACCCGCCGAATAACGCTCCTGCTGAGACCAGCGCTGCTGTCACCCAGGTCATGATTTTGATGGGTTGGTAGAAAACACCCAGCTTGCTGTAGTAGGTGTCTTCACCCATGGCGGCAAGTTCGAGGTCGTTTCGTTGGAGTGAAAAGACTTGGACGTCATCAAGCTCTGCTTGATCGAGCCGCAGCGTGATGGCGGAGAGTGTATCGCGTTGTGTCAGCGTGGCGAGGTCGTTACGATCGAACCAGACCTCAGATTCTAACACAGTTCCAGGAGCCTCGAAGAGTCCGGTGATAGTGAACATGGCGTCGCCGAATTTGACGGTTTTTCCGAGAGCCAGGTCGGCGGCGGTTACGCCGAGCTTTCGGTGCGCGAGATGTCCTACCATGACCTCGCCCGGGCCCGGGAAGCGACCATCAAGGAGGCGCACCTTGGTGTGCACTAACAAGGCTTTCTCCAATACTCCGCGGAGCAGGGCTTGGTCCTTGTGGCCACTTTCAGTTTCCAGCGGCGCCTGGTAATAAATTTCCCCAGATACAGCGGCAGTGCCTAACTTGCTATCGAGCCCGCGGATAGAGGTGGCGACAGCGGTTTCAGCATCGAGATGCACCTCGGATCGTTCGATGGATTCTTCAGACCCCTTACCGACGAGGATGACATTTTTGGATGATCCCGATGCGGAAAGCACCGAGTCCATGCCTTCGTTCAGGGCAACTGCCGAGATAAGCAACAGCACGACAAGAGCCGAGCCACCGACTGTTTGCACGAGCCGGGTTTGATCGCGAAACAGATTTCTTAGTGCGTATGAAAATGGCAACATTTTTGAATGTAGGATCGTGAATATTGAGTGGTGAATGACCTTATGCGTTCAGGGATTGGACGAGTGGACGGGATGTCGCTTTCCAGGCAGGATAAAGCGAGGCAATGAGGCCAAGGACGAGTGAGACGAGAAGGCCGCTGACTAACACAACAGCTGACGGTGCAAGCGCGAGAGTCACTCCTTCGTTTCCTAGAGTGATCGATTTGAAGTGGAAGAAACCGAGTGAGCCAAACACCCCTATCACGCCTCCAATGAGTCCTAACAGAACGCCCTCCAGCACAACCATGACCGCGATGGCACTGCGTGAGTAGCCGAGCGTTTGCAGGATGGCAGTTTCCTTGACCCGACCTCGTACGATGAGCAGAACGGCATTTGCAACCAGACCTAGCACAGCGAGTACAGCACCGAGTCCCAACCAGCGAGTGAATCCGATCAATTCGATCATTTGCTTGGCGGTTTCTGCGAAAAATGCCTTTTCGGGTCGGGTAATCGTCGGTTGCTGATCGGACTTAAATGTTTCATCAATCTTGGCTGCCACGGTATCGAGTTGGTCGGCCGAATCGACCTTGACGTTGAATTGGGTGACTACTCCAAGACCCACCTTGGAGGCTTGCTGAAGGAAGGGTAAATGCACGTAGGCA
>JARFPV010000567.1 GCA_029288115.1 Akkermansiaceae bacterium
CGCTCTCGGAGCAAGCCTCGGCGACCCACCCGTAGCCACCGGAGTCTGGGACAAATATGACCGCGACTTCCAACGCTATCTTGCACGTTGGGCAATGGAAAAACATCGCCCGGTCACAGTGAGAATGTTAGAATCAGACCACGCCTCGGCCCTCACCGGCGAGCAATTCCTACTCGCTATCCAGTCGCTCTCTGCCGGCGATGCCAGCACCCAACTCATCAGCATCATCCCCCGCCTGAAACGCCCACTCAGCAAGGCGGAGATGTCTCTTCTAGTCAGCCAGATCAGCAACCCGAAAGTCAAAGAAGGCCTCGGGAAACTCCTGGCAGATCCCACGCGTCAGCTGAGTTTGCTAAAAACCATCGAGCAGATGGATGCCAAGCTCGCAGCAGATCAAGAACTCGCAACCATGGTCGGTAATGCCTGCCTCGCCATTCTCAAAAATCAACCAACCAAAGAGAACCAGCTACTCGTCCTCCGGCTGGCCGCAAAGTTCCGCATCAAATCACTCGAAGCTCCTGTCAAAAAGTGGCTCCTCACAGAAAACCGAACCGTCGCTGAAATCCAATCAGGACTTCACGCGCTATCAGAAATGCGCAGCCAATCACGTGACTTGTATGAAAAACTCTACCAGCATAGCGACCCTCAAATCAAACGCCTGGCCATCATCGCCCTGGCATCGCTTGAGGATCTGTCGATCGTCAACTATTTTTCCAGCGCATGGGATCAGCTCGCTGGCGACCAGCGCCAACTCGTCATTGCAGGCCTGACATCCAATCGCGCCAAAGCCGAGGCCCTTGCAAAGGCCTGCACTGCCGGTCAGTTCAAAGGACTGACATCAGATTCCCTAGGCAACATCATTGCCGCACTCGGAGCCAACCACCCGAGCGTAAAATCCATCCTCAAAAATACACCGGGATTGCTTCAGCCAGTCATCCGACTCACTGGAAACCCCGCTGATAGGGTCGACCATCAAATCAATCTCAAGGGTGCCTTCACCGTTGAAGCATGGGTCAAGCTCGATCCCGGCATCGGATCAGAGGATTCGATTCTCTCACATGGCAAAGGCGGAGCAGACATCAACTTCGCCGGTGGCAAGCTCCGCTTCTACGCAGGCAGACAACACGGAGACCGAATTACCGCCCAACGTGCCATGCAACCCAACCTCTGGATGCACTGTGCCGTCACCCGCAATGCCAAAGGGGAATTTAAAATTTTCCTCGATGGAGAGTTGGACACGGACAAAAGCAAAGCGATCACCGCAGATTTCACCGACCTCAGCATCGGCAACAGCACCGCCCGGGGAGGTAGTGGGTTTGCCATGCGTGAGTTCCGGGTATGGAACTATGAACGCAGTGCCAGCCAGATTCAGGCAGATCACCTCACCGACTACTCGGGAGCTCAGCCCGAAGGATTGAGCCATCGTATTTCTGGTGGCACGGCGGGACTGAAGTTCGCCGGCAAAGGGCATATTGCTCTTGTGGGTGGCACACCAAAACTCATCACACCTGCCGCCGCAAAAGCGGCTCAGGTAAAATTCCAAAAGTTTCTGGTCATGGCGAATGCCCGTGGCGATGCCGCCAAAGGCAAAACCCTCTTTGCTACCTGCATGGCCTGTCATAAGGTCGGTGACGCAGGTGGAATCATCGGCCCCGATCTCTCAGGCGCTGGAGCCATGAGCACGGAAGCACTGCTTCACAACATCCTCACCCCCAACGCGAAGATGGAAAGCGGCTACTACCGCCACGATCTCATCTTAAAAGATGGCAGTAAGATCAGTGGAACCATGGTGGAAGAAAACAAGACCACCATCAGCATTCAACCTGTCGGCGGCAGCGTGCAAGTGGTCGCAAAAAAGAACATCACCAAGCATAATATCGCCAAGTCTTCCCTGATGCCCGAAGGACTGATCGACCATTTGACACCCCAGCAAGTCGCCGATCTCTTCAGCTATATGAGAACGTTGAAATAATCTTGGTAATAGACACACGGCTCTCAGCGTATTTCATCAATGCGTATGAGAGCTGCCATCCTGTCTTTTCTTACCTCTTGTCTCTTGCTTCCCTGTTCTGAGGCGAAGCCTCCCAACATCATCCTCGTCATGGCCGACGACCAAGGCTACGGCGACGCCGGCTACACGGGACACCCGTTCCTGAAAACTCCCCACCTGGATGCCATGGCGAAGGAGTCGATCGTGTTTGATCGCTTCTACGCGGGAGCCCCGGTCTGCTCCCCCACCCGCGCCAGCGTGATGACCGGGCGCACCCCCATG
>JARFPV010000569.1 GCA_029288115.1 Akkermansiaceae bacterium
CGTGGGCTCGGAGATGTGTATAAGAGACAGTGTTTGCAGAGGGAGCATCGACTTTACCCACCAGCCCCTCCGGGGAGAGGACTGGTAGTTGGACGCCGACGCCCTGATGTTCGCCACGGTCGATCGTGACGGTGTGCCACCAGGTGGAAGGCTGGCGGCGGATGATTTTAGCGGCAAGCACCTTGAATGGCGCTCGCTGCTGAAATTTGAGTGCCTGACGGAGTCGGGCGTTTTCTAATTCGAGCTTGCGGAGGTGTGCTACCTCCACACGTTTCTCGTCGAGTTCTTCTTTGGCGAGGTTGTATTTGGTTTCCCACTCCTTGGAATGCTCGACTTCTTCAATGAATGCAGATGCTTTTTTCTCTATGGAAGAGCCTCCTTTCAGGAAGGGGCTGATTGCGCTGTAGTATGCCTTTTGAATGCTGCGGACAGAGCCCTCACTGCGTGTGAGTGCCCAGGCGGCGCCCACAATAAACAGCAACAGTGCTATCAGGTTCAGCGGCTTCATGACATCCCGGGTTAGAGAGAATGATTAAGAAAAACCTCGAGGGTTTAGCTGCTGCTGCTCGTCGTGCTGGCGACACGGCGCAGGAACGAAATCTCACTGAGTACCTTGCCCGCGCCTTCTGCTACAGCGCTAAGGGGGTCTTCGGCGACGTGGACCGGGAGACCGGTTTCCTCGCGCAAGAGTTTATCGAGACCGCGTAGAAGCGCGCCACCACCGGCGAGAACAATACCGCGGTCAACAAGATCGGCAGCTAACTCAGGTGGGCAGCGTTCCAAGGTGGTGCGGACGGCATCAACGATTGTATTGAGCGGGTCGCCCATTGCCTCACGGATTTCTTGTGAGGTGATGGTGATGGTTTTTGGGAGTCCTGCGACGAGGTCACGTCCCTTGACTTCCATGCTGGTCTCCTTGGGAAGGGGGGCAGCAGATCCCATTCTGATTTTGATTTCCTCGGCAGTGCGTTCGCCGATCATGAGATTGTAGGCACGCTTCATGTATTGGACGATCGATTCGTCCAGCTCATCGCCAGCGGTTCTAACACTTCGGCTATACACGATGCCTGATAGGGAAATAAGTGCTACCTCTGTGGTTCCGCCGCCGATGTCCACCACCATGTTTCCGGCGGCGTCCTGAACAGGTAGGCCAACACCAATGGCGGCGGCCATGGGCTCCTCGATAAGATAAACTTCGCGGGCACCAGCCTGTTCGGCTGACTCTCTAACGGCTCTTCGCTCTACTTCGGTGATGCCGGATGGCACAGCGATGACAACACGTGGGTTTGAGCGGCGGCGGCCATTGTTCACCTTGCGGATGAAGTGGCGAAGCATGGCTTCGGTGACTTCGAAGTCCGCGATCACGCCATCCCTCAGTGGGCGGATAGCGACGATGTTACCAGGTGTGCGGCCGAGCATGCGTTTGGCGTCGTCCCCGACGGCGAGCACCTCATTGGTGCCGGAATTGATGGCAACCACTGACGGCTCGCGCAGGACAATGCCGTGATCCTTGACGTAGACGAGGGTGTTGGCAGTGCCGAGGTCGATCCCGATATCATTGGATCGGATGGAAAAGAATTTTTTGAACATGGAATGAAAATTGGGTTTAAAAAGTTAATTGTGAATAAGTTGAATGAATTGAGGAGTCGTCTGGCCTGGAGCGGATTGCAACAGCCGAATCGTCCCGTCAATAAGATGAGAGTGCCGTGTCAGTGTGACGCGGCAGGCGACTATTCAGTGCCGGACGCGATTGGTCAAGGAGGAACACGCGGAAAGCGTTGAAAAACAGGGGCTTGGCTCAGATTGCCCCTCTGATTTTGGATTTTTGCTACGAGAGCTTCAAACGCTCGTCATTTTTCAAGATTTCACCCAATTCAGTCCAGCCATCCGGGGTTTGGATGTTGAAGGTGTGAAGATAGAGCGAAACAAGTGCTGCATCGTTCTTTTCCAGAAGGGCATCCACGGCGGTTTTTAGCTTGTCGGCATCCAAAGTTTCAGGGAGGTCACCTTCCACCTGACCCTTGCCGTCGTGTGGGATTTCCATGGCATCACAGAAGATGACCAGCATGCTTTCCTGGCCTTTCATGAAGTAGACCTGGAGTATGTGCTCGCCAATCATGTCGCTGGTCTTCAATTGAAGGGTTTTGTGCATCCAGTCGATTTGTTCCGTGACTGGTTTCTTCTGAACAAATGCGGGGCGCAGCTTGCGGTTGGTGGCGAGGCTACCAAGAGCGGTTTTGTAGAGGTTCCGGTCTTCGTCACGGAACCATTGGAACATGTCTTGGACGATGGAAGGTTTTACATTTTGAAAAAGTTCGTATGCGTGCATGGCGGCAAGAGGTAAGAAATAGGAGGAAAGATGGAAGGTTAAATGTACTTCACTGAGTGTTTTTTGCTCAGTCGGAGGATGTCACCTGCGGAGGGTGCGACTGATGAGGTAGGGTCGGTGAGTTTTTCGCCGTTGAGTTGGACGGCACCTGTGGTGATGAACTGCTTGCGCAGTTCACCGTTGGATTTTTTCAAATTGAATGCGGTTTCGAAGGCGTGGGCCGAAAGCGTAAGCACGTTGGCGTCTGCCGGGATGTCAGCCAGGTTGATTTCCACCGCACCAGCGGCGGTGTCGCCTTTGGAGAAGCGCGATTCCCATGTGGAACGTGCGTCCTGCGCGTCCTGCTCGCTGTGGTAGCGGCCTGTGATGCGTGCAGCGAGTTGTTTTTTCGCCTCCATGGGGTGCATGGACGCATCGCGTTGTTCGCCTAACAATAAAGTGTAGTAGCGATCCATCAGGTCATCAGAAATGGACATCAGCTTGCCAAACATTTCCGCGGGAGATTCGCTCACGCCGACGTAGTTGTGCGCGGACTTGGACATTTTTTTAACCCCGTCCAGTCCCTCTAGCAATGGCATCAGGATGACGACTTGCTGTGGCTGACCCTCTTCTTTTTGCAGGTCGCGGCCCACGAGAATGTTGAATAACTGGTCTGTGCCGCCGATTTCGACATCGGACTTGATCTCCACAGAATCCCATCCTTGCATGATCGGGTATTGAACTTCATGGAGGCGTACTTCCTGCCCTTTTTCGATGCGTGATTTGAAATCCTCGCGCTGGAGCATTTGTTGCATCGTGACTCGCGCATTGAGCTTGAGCACCTGCTCGTAGGTCATGTTGCGGAACCACTCGCCGTTGTAAACGACCTCTGTTTTTTCCTCATCGAGGATCTTGAATGCCTGGGTGGTGTAGGTTTCGGCATTGGCAAGTACCTCGTCGCGGGTGAGCGGAGGACGAGCTGCGGATCTGCCTGTGGGATCACCAACCGTGGCGGTGAAGTCACCGATGATGAGAACTGCCTGATGTCCCAGTTCCTGGAATTGGCGCAGTTTTTCAATTGCCACGGTGTGTCCCAGATGAATATCCGGTGCAGTAGGATCCACCCCGAGCTTGATACGCAGCGGGCGTCCTAGATCGAGTTTTTCCTGCAGTTCTTTCTCGCTGAGAACCTTGGCAGTTCCCGTGGTGAGGATTTTGAGGGCGTCTGCAGAGCTGGTCACGTGTTCACTCATGGCGCGCGGAGATTGGAGTGAACTGGCACGCGTGTCGAGTCGGAAGATGAGGCTTTACGGGTGGTGCCACCCCTACCTATCATATGCACATGTCCAGTGAATCGATGTCTCCCTACCAGCCTCCCGAGGCTGAAATGCAAGCTAGCGATGCGGTGAGTGCGAATACCAGTGGAATCCCCAAGGTGTTTGGTATTCTTCATTTGGTATTCGGTCTGTCTCTTATACACATCTGACGCTGCCGACGAACACCGTGACGTG
>JARFPV010000684.1 GCA_029288115.1 Akkermansiaceae bacterium
CGGTGAAGTTGTGCTCATCGAAATAGGGACGATGGGCACACCTACGCGCCTGTGTATGAGTACAGGCAGATTAGTCATCGAGGTGAGTTTCCCGAACAGGGGGAGGGCCATGCCGTGTCTTCTTGCGTTCTGGTCAGCAAAGATTCCCAAGTTCCCGCCGGACCTCAAGTGGGCAATAGGTTTGAAAAATCCGTCACGTTTGCTGAAGAGTGTGGATCCCGTATCTTGTCTCCGCCGTTTTACGAGGTTGTCCAGCAGAGGATTGTCGATGGGGCGATAGAGTCCAGCTAACGGGGCTGGGTTTCCCAAGGGTAATAAGAGATGGCTGAAGACTTCCCAGTTTCCCATGTGGGCAAGCAGATAGATGGCTCCTATATTGGCTTCGCGCGTTTTAATTAGATGTTCACTACCTTCAAGTTCGATATAGTCGAGGAGTTGTCCGGGTTTGAGGGTGGTTACTCGTAGGCTTGTCAGGAGATTGGCCGTCGAGTTTCTGAACGTCTGTTTGCTGAGCTTGATGATTTCTGCGAGTTCTAATTTGTCTCCGAAAGCGATACGCAAATTACGGATGACGGTGGTGCGGCGCTTAGGCATGACCGCCCATCCCAGGTCTCCAAGTATGTAGCCAAGCGTCGCAACCACTTCCATGGGGAGTAAACGCAATGCGAATTCGAAAGTTCGATAGGCAGCATACGAGAGGTAGTGCGCCAATCGTATTCGTTTCGGGCTGTTCTCGCTCATCCTTGGTTACTCGTTGGGAAGTGTGTTGCCTTCACGGATTCGCCACCATGAGATGCCGTGCATGAGAGCGTGTTGACGCTTGAATGGGTCAAAGTCAGTCGGGACTTCTGTGCTGTCTCCATTGAGCTTTTGGCCGCCTTCATATTTTGACATCGAAACAATCACGTCCTTGCCAAGGATCCATAACCTGGAAATGGCTTTTTGATCACTGCCGGGTTGAAGAATATTTCTGCCGATTGAATGGTAGCGGTGACCTGCTTCCGCTGAGAGCTCGATAAGTGTGGCATCCAAGTCATAATGGCTCCCGCATAGGTCGGACTGATTGATGTTTTCCGGCAGGATGCCCGGGCCGTATAGAACAAGGGGCACGATGGCCTGTTCGAAAAATGTCGGGCGTGGTCCAGGGAATGCGCGTCCCCAGTGGTCGCCAGTGATCGCGAACAGGCAGCCCTTGTGTTTTGCAGATACGTCGCGGACAAACTTTCCCAGATGGTGATCGGAATACCAATGGTGACCGAGCATTTTTAGTGAGGCATTGCCTGAATCAAAGTCATCTCTGTAGGCAGGTGGCACCTCGGTGACGGGGCAGTTCTCTTTTTCTAAATCGATTGTATACGGAGGGTGATTACTCGAAGTAAGGAACAGGTTGAAGGTGGGTTTATCATCGTTGAAATTATCTTTGATGTAGGAAAAGAAACGTTTGTCGCTGACGCCCCACTCATTGGTCTCTTCACCGTTATCCATGCTGGAACCCATGTGAGTGTGTTGGAACCCTTGTTCTCTCGCAAAGTCTTCTATCCGATGCCAGCCGCCGTAGCCTGCGTAATAGAGGTGTGTCTCATAACCCAAATCCTGCATTTGCTTCGCGATGGCGGTGCTATACGGTGGCTCGCCCGGGCGGAATCGCTCGTTGGTGATGACACCAGCATCACCCATGCCCCCGATGATAGTTGCCAAGGAGGTCATTGTGCTGCGTGACCCTGGTAGGAACCTTTGAACATAGATGCCTTCTTTGCCCAGTGCCTTCATTTCGTTAGAAATGTTCCATGACGAGTGTTTTTCGAGCATTGTCCAGCCGTCATAACTTTCCATCAGGATGAGAAAAATATGGCGTGGCTTCTCGCCGGGACGACCTTTGGCAGTGCGCTGGAATGCCTCCTCCACGTGGGTTAGATTTTGGCGTCCTGCATATTCCTCGAATGCCGCGAGGATGCTTTCATCCTTTAGGTAGGCGTCCAGTCCGTTCGCGTTCATTAGCTCGCGGTGTGCCTTAATTGCATAGTGAAGGGCTCTGTAGGGATTGAGCACACAGCGGTTGATTAGGAAGTCCTTAGTTTGGGCTGCGTCTTTGAGCTGCATCGGACGGCGGCCCCACGAACCTCTCAATCCAAGGGTAACCACACAAAGGATAAATAACGCGGTAACGACCCGATGAAAAATTGTTCGAGGAGCAGCTGGGATGCGCATTGGAAACGGGCGAGAGATCCATTTTCTACCGAGCCAAATGAGTGCGAATGAGATGGCGGTCATCACAAGCAGACCGGTCACAACCGGATAGCTTTGCCAGATGGTTTTAACGATAGCACCGAAGTCGTCATAAACCACGCCCAACAAATGTGCGTCGAACTGGTTGTGGTATTGTTTGAAATATCCAAGAGTGATGGTGGTGATGATGACCCAGGAAATAGTAACAAAATAAAACATCACGCTCCGCAATATCATCGTGCCTCTCTGCCAACGGAACAAGTTGCATAGGCAGCCTGCTAGAAACGATGGAAAAATGATCAGCGTAGCCACTGGAACATCAAACCGAAACCCAGTGAGGAAAACCTCAAGGTAGTCTGAAAATGTGAGGTAGTCGGCAAAGCTGGAGCGGTTACTGGTGATGAGGATGGCCCGGCCGACCAGCAGTAGCAGAATGACCCAAAGCCACAGACGTAGATCCATGGCGAACTGCCGTGCAAATGCTTTCCATCCCTTGCCCGATGTTGGGGTTGATGCCCCTCTTTCAATGACTTCCATGGCCTATAATAGATTACGCGCTGTGCTGGATTCGAGGGATCGCCTCAAGTAGCTTTTGTGTATAACTGTGTTGTGCGTTATTAAACACTTCTTCCGCCTCGCCATACTCGACGATTTTTCCTTGGTTCATTACGGCGATATTATCCGCCAGGTAGCGAACAACAGACAGGTCATGGGAAATGAAGATCATCGTCAGGCCCAGGTCTTTTCTTAGCTCTAACAAGAGGTTGAGGATCTGTGACTGGATCGATACGTCAAGCGCACTTACCGGCTCGTCTGCGAGGATCAGTTTGGGCTCGGGGGCAAGTGCTCGGGCAATCGCAATACGCTGCCTTTGGCCGCCGGAAAACTCATGTGGGTATTTTTTCATGAATCGCTGGTCCAGACCTACGCGCTCCATGAGCTCCGCGATGCGTTGGTCAAGAACCTTGCCTTTAGCGTCTTTATGGCGCTGCCTGATCGCCTCTGCTAATGTCGAGTGAACCGTCATTCGAGGATTCAGCGAAGCGTAGGGGTCTTGGAAAATCATCTGGAAATCGAGTCTTCTCCTCCGCACTTCATACTGCGGAAGAGCGGACAGGTTTTGCCCCTCAAGCACCACAGCGCCGGATGTTGCCGGAATCAACTGCATGATGGTTCGGGACAGAGTGGACTTTCCGCATCCCGACTCACCGACAAGCCCTAGGATTTCTCCTTGGTTGATGGTCATGCTGACACCGTCGACGGCTTTCACCACCTCGGTTACCTTGCCGCCGAACATTCCCTTGTGTACAGGAAAATGGGTCTTGATGTCTTGAAGTTCTAAAAAGGACATGCTTTTTTCTAAACGCCAAAAACCAAAAACCAAATACCAATTTTGGTTAAAATCCCATCGCGTCCATGTCAAATACCACGGTGACGTCCTCAGGTGGAGGGGTTTGGGCGAGGATGCCGTTGATGTGTCTGGAGAGTTGGCGGGCTGATGGGCCCAGCAGCATGAGTTGGAAACGGAACTGCCCGTGTGCCTTGGTCAACGGGGAGGGGAGGGGCTCGCCGAGCACCATTCCGGCGGGAAGGTCTGCCTCTGTCTCTTATACACATC
>JARFPV010000010.1 GCA_029288115.1 Akkermansiaceae bacterium
GACTAATTGATGTTGCTCGCAGACGCACTTGCGGATGAGGCGGAGTAGTCTAGAGTATGGCACAAGCACACCATGTCTCTATTCAGACCCTCTATCGACTTGCACGCTGGAAAGGTTAAACAAATTGTCGGTGGCACACTACGTGACGGAGGAGCCGGACCGGACGAGAATTTTGTTTCTGATCAGTTGGCCTCGTGGTTCGCGGAACTTTACCGTAAGCACAACATTACTGGTGGCCACGTCATCCAGTTAGGCCATGGTAACCGACAAGCCGCAATGGAGGCACTTGCAGCATGGCCTGGAGGGATGCAGATCGGTGGTGGAATCAGTATTGATAATGCGGTGGAATGGCTCGATGCCGGTGCTTCCCACGTTATTGTGACCTCATGGTTGTTCGATCAGGACGGGAATTTTCAGAAGAATCATCTCCGCGAACTAGCGAAAGAAATTGGAGCTGACCGCCTTGTGGTGGATCTTAGCTGCCGAAAGACAGATGCCGGCTGGGCAGTTGCGATGAATCGATGGCAGACGCTGACAAATATCGACATCACCCATGCTACTCTTGATGCACTGGCAGAATACTGCGGCGAGTACTTGATCCACGCCGCCGATGTCGAGGGACTCTGCGGGGGCGTCGATGTGGAACTTGTCGAACACATGGGAGCTTGGGCAGGTATACCGATGACCTATGCCGGCGGGGTTGCAAATCTGAACGATGTGAAAATGGTCGATCAGATGAGCGGAGGAAATATCGATGTCACCGTAGGGAGTGCGCTGGATATTTTTGGCGGCACCGGTGTGACCTTTGATGAATTGCTAGCTTGGAATCAGCGATAGCCATGACGGGAATTTACATTCTTCTAGGCTGCGTTGGATTGGTTTTTCTATTTTTCGTTGTGCGTGGCGCAATGGTCCGCATTCGCCGGAAGGAGCTTCTCAAACTCCGGCTTACCGATGCACAACGCCGTGGCATCGCCATGGATTTTCCGCTCTTCGCCAGGCTGCCCACCAATTTACGAAATCAACTGGAGGGTATCATGCACGTTTTTTTAGATGAAAAATCCTTCGAGCCATGTGGCGGTATGGATCTTGTTACTGAGCAGATGCGCCACGTGATTGCTGCACAGGCTTGTCTGTTGTTAGTGAACCGTAAGCACGACTACTATCGCAGCCTACGAAGCATCCTTTTGTATCCAAGTGCCTATAAAGCTGAGAGTGAACACGGTGATCACGATGTGCGTCTGGGAGAGAGCTGGGGATCTGGCAGTGTTGTGCTTGCGTGGGATAGTGTGATTGCTGGAGGACGGAACGAGGAGGACGGCCACCACGTCACACTACATGAGTTTGCTCACCAGCTTGACCAGGTCGATGGCTCCGCTGACGGCGTGCCAGAGCTTCATGGCCGAGGCTCGTATCGTGAGTGGTCGCGCGTTTTTTCCAAGGCCTACGACAAGTTCACTCGCAAACTTGACCGGGGGAAGCGCACGGTCATCGATGATTACGGTGCCACCAATCCCGCAGAGTTCTTTGCTGTTGCAACTGAAACTTTTTACGAAAAACCCAAACAGCTACAGGAGGAATACCCTGAGGTGTACAAACAACTGGCCAGCTATTATAAAGTTGATCCGTTAGGATGGGAATCCTGACTCCTGTAACCTGATTCCCGATCGCTGATCTAGATCATCCCTAGCTTCATCTTGCCCTCTTCAGACATCATGTCCTGATTCCAGGGTGGATCCCAGACAAGGTCCACGTGCGCATCGTCGACGCCTTCAATGGTCATGATTCTAGCTTGGGCATCGGCCGCAATCACTGGACCCATACCACAGCCAGGAGCGGTCAGGGTCATCTTGACCTTGGCTACCGTCTTTCCTTCATCCTCTTCCAGTGCACAATCGTAAACCAACCCAAGATTGACAATATCCACTGGGATTTCTGGATCAAATACCTGAGTAAGCTGATGCCAGATTTGGTCTTCCTTGCTGGCATCGGCAGGGAGGGCATTATCATCGCCTTCTTTTTTCTCATTGGGGTCAATGCCGAGAGCATCAGCGTCCTCGGACGATATTCTCGCGAGCCCCGACTGCGTAGCAACGGTGTAGGAGCCTCCCAGAGTTTGGGTGATGATGACGGCGGTTCCCGCAGGTAGGGTGAACGGGTCTCCGCTGGGGATTTGCACCGCATTCACCTCGCGGGTTGTGATGATCTCAGTCTGCATGGCAGAGTGATCCCACGTGCCACCGTGTTTGTCAACCCAAGCGAGATGTGTGATTTGTGGAATTCTCACATTGCATCCGGCGGACAGGGCATTATAAAGCGCGAATACATTTGTCATGAGCGATCAAAATCCACACCACAACCACGCCAGATATTGGCGAAAAAATATTGTCCTCGTCCTTGCCCTCCTAGTCATCTGGTTCACGGTCAGCCTTGGTTCAGGCATCCTTTTCCGCGATTGGCTCGATGCCAATTTCCCCAAAGTAGGAAACGCGCCTTTCGGATTCTGGATGGCACAGCAGGGGTCAATCATCTGCTTTGTCGGTCTCCTTATCGTTTACAAAGTTCTCATGAACCGACTTGAGAATGAGGAAGGATTCAGCTCTAAAAACTAATCATCATGACTCAAGATCACTGGAACTTCCTCTTCATCGGGCTGTCGTTTGCCGTCTATATTGGCATTGCTGTTAAATCCCGAGCGGCATCAACCAAGGAATACTACACCGCCGGAGGAGGGGTCTCACCTCTCGCCAACGGCATGGCAACTGCGGCCGACTGGATGAGCGCCGCCACTTTCATTTCCATGGCGGGAACCGTGGCGATTGTTGGCTATGACGCATCGAGGTTTCTCATGGGGTGGACCGGTGGATTCGTTCTGCTCACCGTGTTGATGGTGCCGTTTCTCCGGAAGTTTGGAAAAGCCACGGTGCCGGATTTCATTGGTGACCGTTATTATTCCAAGCTAGCGCGTGGAGTCGCTGTTTTGTGCGCCATCTTCATCTGCATGACCTACATCATGGGGCAGATGCGTGGGGTAGGCGTGGTCTTTTCCCAGCTTTTTAACATTGATGTGCCCTATGGTGTGCTCATCGGTGCAGCTATTGTGTTTGTCTATGCAGGTCTGGGTGGCATGAAAGGGATCACCTATACGCAGGTGGCGCAGTACTGTGTGATGGCGTTTGCATACACGATTCCCGCTGTGTTCATTGCGATTGCACTCACCAATAATTTCATTCCTCAACTAGGACTGATCGGAAACTACACTGCTGGTGGGGAAACAGTGCCGTTTTTGGAAAAACTCAACAATATCAACCAGGAAATAGGTTTTGAGAAATACACCGATGGCAAGTTGGCGACCATCGATATTTTCTGTATCACCGTGGCCCTGATGTGTGGAACGGCGGGCTTGCCTCATGTGATTGTGCGGTTTTTTACGGTTAAGAATGTCAGAGCGGTGCGTACTTCCGCGTGTTGGACGCTTGCGTTTATCGCTGTGATTTACCTTACAGCTCCCACCATCGGCGCTTTCTCTCGCGTGAACCTGATCGAAAAGCTCAATAACACCAGTTACAAGGATGCTCCACAGTGGTTTAAAGATTTTGAGGATACGGGTCAGATGGCTTGGGTTGATAAAAATGGTGACGGCAAAATCCAGTACTTTGGCCCTGCCAAATCTGAGGCCAAAACATCATCGCCTTTCCAGGGTAAAAAACCTGTCTACCCTGAATCGACAGCTCCGGATTCCCAACTCAGAGGTGTTCATGGTGAACGTCTGCTTACTAACAAAGCGGATATGACCAACCCTAACGAACTCTGGTTTGGTAATGACATCATGGTCATGGCAAATCCGCATATGGCCGGACTTCCTCCATGGGTCATCGGCTTGCTCATGGCTGGTTGTATTGCCGCCGCCCTTTCAACAGCTGCGGGACTTCTGTTAGTTTTGTCTACATCCATTTCTCACGATTTGATGAAGAAGATCGTTAAGCCAGACCTTTCCGACAAGGAAGAGGTGAGCTATGCACGCATTGCTGCATTCATTGCATTAGGCGTTGCTGCTTATTTCGGAATCAACCCTCCTTCGGCATTCATTGCTAAGACCGTCGCCTTCGCCTTCGGCCTGGCTGCCTCATCATTCTTCCCAACCTTGCTCATGGGTATCTTCTTCAAGAGGGTGAACAAGCAGGGTGCTATTGCAGGCATGGTGACTGGCATCGCTTTCACGGCAGGCTATATCATTTACTTCCAGTTCTTGGGTGGAACCAAGGACCAATGGTTGTTTGATATCTCCCCAGAGGGAATCGGTGCGATTGGTATGCTCATTAACTTTGCCGTCACTCTCATCGTCAGTTTCATCACTCCTGCACCGCCTCAAGAGGTTCAGGATATGGTTGAATCCATCCGTATGCCGGATGATCCTAATGCGGATGATGCCGATTCAGCACCTCCAGTTACTCATTAAACCATCTTTTTTCCTATCCCCAGCCCTTCATTTTCAATGTGTTGCGCTGGGGGATAAAAAAACTTTGGAAAAAGGTGTCGAAAGGTGTTGACCTGAGACGATTTTCAGATAGTTTCCGCCCGCCGCTCCACCGGAGGGCACGCGAGAGACAGCAAGGTCGATCGGGGACACCATGAGAATGGCAGCTTTCAGAGCTG
>JARFPV010000061.1 GCA_029288115.1 Akkermansiaceae bacterium
GATGTGTATAAGAGACAGACTCAGGAGCGCTCCCAACTACGTAACCGTGAAAACGCCTGGTCACTGCTGCGCGCCAAACTTTATCAAATCGAAGAGGACAAGCAAAAGGCTGAGGCCGATCGAGAATATTCCGCCAAAGGGGAAATCGGTTGGGGCAGCCAAATCAGATCTTATGTTTTCCAACCCTACCAAATGGTCAAGGACTTGCGTACGGGCGAGGAAACTGGCAACATCTCCTCCGTAATGGACGGAAACATTGATGCGTTCATCGAAGCTCAGCTGAAAGGTAAGACTCGCGACTCATAACAAACCACAAACTTATGGCATCACGCACAGGCATTCTGCTACTCGTCTCCGGCCCATCCGGATCAGGGAAAACCACCTTGTGCCGTAGAGTGGCTGATGAAGGGGAGGCAGTTTATTCAACATCCTGCACGACGCGTCCCGCACGAGATGGTGAGAAAAACGGACACGACTATCATTTCCTCACACGAGAGGAATTCACCCAGCGAGTAGAGGCTGGTGAGTTTCTCGAGCATGCAGAGGTGCACGGCAATTATTACGGCACATTGAAAAGCGAAGTCCTTGAGCATCTTGCAGCAGGCGTGGATGTGGTGATGGACATCGATGTTCAGGGTGCCGAACTCGTTCGCACCTGTGACGATCCTGCAATTCAAAACGCACTTGTTGACCTCTTTGTCATGCCACCCAGTGAAGATGAACTGCTACAACGGCTCACCGGGCGAGGAACCGACTCAGATGAGGTCATTGAGCTCCGCATGAAAAATGCACTCGAAGAAATCTCATATTGGCCGAAATATAGTTACCGAATCATCTCTCTCACCCGAGAAGAAGATTATAGTAAGTTCAAATCGCTCCTAACTGCCGAACGCATGAGAATTTCCCGCCTCCAGACCCCCTAATCCTAGCCACCCGATTGTCATGCCTACCATCATACTCGGAATCACCGGCTCTATCGCAGCCTACAAAGCAGCCGGCATCGCTTCACAGCTCGTCAAAAACGGGCATGAGGTTCACGTAGTGATGACTCAGGCTGCCACCGAGTTCATTACCCCGCTGACTCTACAAGTCATCTCACAGAATCCGGTTCTGGTCTCTCTCGACGACGAAAAACAAGCGTGGAAACCAGGACACATCGATCTGGCCGACCGCGCAGACATGCTTCTTGTGGCCCCCGCCACAGCCAATGCACTTGGCAACTTTGCAAATGGTCTGGCACCTGACCCTCTATCCAGCATCTACCTCGCCACGCGTGCTACAGTGCTGATTGCCCCAGCTATGAATGGCAAAATGTGGCAGCACCCAGCAACCCAACGCAATGTAGATCAACTCAAAAACGATGGCTGTCAATTCATCGGCCCTGAAGATGACGGCATGCTAGCCTGTGGCTATTCCGGACCGGGGAGATTAATGGAGGAATCAAAAATTATCGCCAAGGCAGAGGAGTTATTGAAACCATGACCAGCCAACTCATGCCCGGCGACCAATCAACCATTCTCATCACGGCCGGACCAACACGTGAGGCGATCGATCCCGTTCGCTACCTCACAAATAGGTCGTCTGGTAAAATGGGTTACGCACTCGCAAGCACCGCTGCAGAACAAGGCCATCGTGTCATTCTCATCTCTGGACCAACTCAACTGGATGTGCCGGATAGGGTGGACTACATTCCGGTGGAAACCGCAGAGGAAATGTATCAAGCGGTGGAACATCATATCGGCAAAGCAAACATCGCCATTTTTGCGGCTGCCGTGGCCGACTACAGACCAGCTGTTGTCCCAGAGCAAAAGATTAAGAAATCGGCTGAAAGCATGACCATAGAACTCGTGCGAAATCCTGACGTTCTAGGTTCGGTGCGCAATACATTTGGCTATAAGGGAATCCTCGTAGGCTTCGCTGCTGAAACGGAAAACGTGGAGACAAACGCACGAGAGAAACTCACGAGCAAGGGCTGCGACTTGGTTGTCGCGAACGACGTGTCTCGTAAGGACATCGGGTTTGACGTCAACGAAAATGAAATCCTGCTCGTATTTCCTAACACCACTGAAACGCCACCAAAGGATTCCAAGCAGCATCTCGCGCACGTAATCCTAGACCACGCACTCGAGCTAGCCGCGGTTGGAAATACGGATTAGTTCTGAGAGTTTCCTCCACTCGTGGCGTAAATCCTCCGGCATATCAGAGAGCTTCCAAGGGAGCCTGTAGCGCCAGTTTTCTCCACCCACTGTGCCTGGGATGTTGATTCGCCGTGTGCTATCAATCACATCAGTTATCATCAAAGCCGCATAGTCGGCATTTGATTTTAGCAGCTTGTAAAATAACGCCCATTTCACGACCGGACCGTATTTTGCAAATGAATCCTCTGTTTCATCATGGGGCAATCCAGCAAACTCACTGAGTAGAGACAATCCACGGAGAGCTCCATCTTTCTCCGGTCCGCTCAACATGGCTGTGAGCGTATTCCACATTGCCGGAATAGATTCATGGTCATGTGTCGCGTAGGTGGTGAAAGCACATTGAGGATAAACACTACCGGGGACAACTCTTCCGTTGCCCTGGATTTCCCAATGGCAGACTTTGAATCCGGCAATCCCGACTCGCTCCAAGTGTGGCCTTACATAATCCGGCACACATCCTAGATCTTCACCCACGACTTCTCCGTCACCTGCCGCCTCCAATACAACCTTCAAGTACTTGTCCCCATCCGCAAGGTTCGCGGCTTTATTTTTGGCATTGTCATCTGGTCTCGGATGGAATCCCGGCAACGGCCCGCCTGTGATTTCTTTTGCTTCTTTTTCGCTAAGCCCAATGAACTCAGCATTCCGTTGCGGTCGCCATGGGAAGCTATAAATCCGGTAAAACCCGAGAATATGATCGATACGGAAAATGTGAAACACATCCGTAAGCTTTTCGATACGTCTGCGCCACCATGAGTAGTTGTCTGCCTCTAACACATCCCACTTGTAAAGCGGTATCCCCCAGTTCTGACCCCACTGACATGCAAAGGCATCATCCTTAAATACTGTTTCCGGCGGGGAACCTCCAGAGAGCGACAGGTCGAACCACCGGGATTCAAAAAACACATCAGCACTGCAGTAAGAAATCCCAATGGGAATATCACCCATCAGTTTGACATTGCATTCACCAGCATAGTCACGCAGCTCACGCCATTGCGTGAAGGCGTGCCACTGGACCCATGCATAAAAAGTTAGTTGCTTGCTGAGCTCATCCGAGGGCATAGCCGCCAAAAATTTTTCTGCCTTTTCGGCCGTGTTGTATTTCTTCGGCCACGTTTCCCACGCCTCACTACCAGCCATTTCCATGAGGTAACGAAATTTTGTATAGGGCACCAACCAGTCGGATTCAGCTTCACGGAATGCTTCGAATGACGAATCACGCTCTGATAATTTCCAGAATTCTTCAAACGCTTCAGCAAGCAAGCTCCACTTCAGTTGATTGGATTGCCCGTAATCGACCAGATCCTCTTC
>JARFPV010000163.1 GCA_029288115.1 Akkermansiaceae bacterium
GGATTCAGCAGATGAGAGGGAGGTTGATAAGATCAGAAGAGGAGAGAGTAATTTGAGGACATTCACGATTATTTGAGTTTTAGTAGTTTATGTTTGAGGCCTTTACCCCCGAGACTGGACAGTTCTAAGCTAGAGTCTCAGCGGTTTGGTTTTTATTTTGAGTTTGGTTTCTTGAGAGAGGCAATAGAGCGTTGGCACGACGAACATCGTCAGGAGCTCAATGGCCATGCCACCAAAAATCGGGACAGCCATGGGCCCCATGATGTCGGAACCGCGCCCGGTGGATGTGAGGACTGGGAGGAGCGCGAGAAGGGTGGTGGCGGTGGTCATGAGACAAGGTCTCACGCGGCGAAGACCGGCAGCGACGATGGCGTCTCGAATCTCTTGCCGTGTTTGTGGGTTGCGCTCTTCGAAGAGTTGTTTGAGGTAGGTAGTGATGACGACGCCGTCATCGGTGGCAATCCCAAAGAGAGCGAGAAATCCAACCCAAACGGCTGCCGAGAGCGCGATGGGGTGGACATTGAACAGATCGGCTAGGTTGGTGCCGAAGAAATCGATGTCGAGGAAACCGGGTTGACCATAGAGCCACAGGAGGAAGAATCCGCCGGACCAAGCCACTACGATCCCTGAAAAAATTATTAGCGTCGTAATGCTGGAGCGGAATTGAAGGTAGAGCAGGATGAAGATGGCAAAAAGCGAGATGGGCACGACCAGCATCAAGGTCCGGTCGAGTTCGCGCTTTTGTTTGTAGGAGCCTGCAAACTCCCAGGTCACTCCTGGGGGCACATGAAGGGCGCCAGAGCTTCGTTGATCCGCGAGGTATTCTTGGGCACTCTCGACAACATCAACGTCCGTGTAGCCCTCATCATTTCCAAAGGTGATGTAGGAGGTTAGAAAAGTATCCTCACTCTTGATCATCTGAGGTCCGCGCACATAGCGGATGTTGGCGACCTGGGAGAGTGGAACTTGGATCCCGTTGGCGGCAGTGACTAAAGTGCGCTCCATGGCTTCGATGGTATCCCGACGTTCCTTCTGGTAGCGCACGCGTACCGCGAAGCGCTCACGCCCCTCTACGGTGGTGGAGACCTCCCTTCCGCCAATGGCGGTTTGGATGGTGGAGACCAAGTCATCGACATTCAGCCCGAAGCGCTGTGCTGCGGTGCGGTCTGGTTCAATTTCGAGATAGGGCTTTCCGATGATGCGATCAGCATTGATGGTGGCGATGCTGAGTCCAGGCAGGGCACTTTCCTTAAGTTGCTTCTCCAGTGCAAGGGTTGCGGTCTCAAGCGTTTCCAAATCAGGGGCACGGACTTTGAGCCCCATTGGAGCACGCATGCCGGTTTGCAACATGACGAGGCGGGTTTCGATCGGTTGCAAGAGAGGGGCCCCGGTGGTTCCGGTAACCTTGGCGACTTTTTCGATTTCACTCCAGATGTCACGAGGCTTGCGGATGTGTGAGCGCCACTGACGGTAGGGACGACCGCGCTTGTCGGGAATGAGTTCTCCGTGACGGTCGTAGACATGCGAGTCCTTTTCTCGATCAAACTGATACTTGATGGGTCTTCCGTGTTCGTCACTGCGGAACTCGGAGTTGTAGTGGATAACTGTTTCAATCATCGAGATCGGAGCAGGATCAAGAGAGGATTCTACCCGGCCAATTTTTCCAACTACTAAGGAAACTTCGGGGACGGAAGCGATCGCGGCATCGAGTTTGCGCAGCGCGTCCATGGCTTCTCCAACCGAGGCATGCGGACTGGTGGTGGGCATGAAGAGAAACGATCCTTCGTCAAGACGGGGACGGAACTCCGAGGAGAGACCGGGGAATTTTTTGTCAAAATCCTGCCAGAGTGCGGTTTCCTTGAATCCTTCACCGAGGATTTTGGGAGCAAAGGAGAATACCTTTCCGAACCCAAGCCACGCACAGAGAGCGGCGACAATCAGTCCGACGGGAATGGTGAAGAAGGCTGTCTTGTGCGCGAGACACCACCGCAACAGGGGTTCGTAGAAACGCTGGAAAATTTGGAGAGCTCCTAAGAGCACCGCGAGCAGCACCGCGACGAAGAGGAAGTTCGATAGCTGTCCGCGGTCGAGCCCAAGAGGGGACCAGTCCCCGGCCAAGAGCCAGCCCACCACGGCTGCGATCAGGATATTGAACGGGAGTAAGAGTCTCTTTTTTCTCACTGACGGGGCCTCACGCTTTGTTTTTCCGAAGAGGAAATGAGCGATTGGCGGAATGATGGTGAGCGCGACGATGATCGAGGCGATCAGGGCGAAGGTCTTTGTGAAAGCGAGCGGGCGGAAGAGACGTCCTGCCTCGCCGGTCAGAGCGAAGATCGGGAGAAAAGATATCACGGTGGTGAGCACGGCGGTAAGAACCGCGCCGGCGACTTCATGAGTGCCCCTAAGGATGACGGGAAGGGTCCGTTCTCCCGGCTCGGCCTCATCGAGATGCTTGAGCACGTTTTCGGTGAGCACGATTCCGACATCGACCACCGTGCCGATGGCGATGGCGATACCGGCAAGGGCCACGACATTGGCATCAACCCCGAACAGTTTCATTGCGATGAAGGTGACGAGGACCGCCAGTGGAAGCATGGCGCTGATCAGAACGGAGGCGCGCAGATGCATCACCATGATGACCACCACGATGATGGTGACGAGGACCTGCTGGAAGAGGGCATCCTCTAAGGTCCCCAAGGTTTCAGAAATGAGACCGGACCGGTCGTAGAACGGAACTACGGTCACTTTCGAGGTGCTCAACCACTCGGGCCATTCTTCCTTCTCCGTTGCCTTTGTCCAGGGAAGCCAGGTTTCGTGATTGAGGGTGGTTTCAGGGGCCGCTCCGACAAAGGGATCTGTGATGCCCTTGGCATGCGCGAATTCGGAGACCGCCTCTCGAGAAGTGAGGGCCCATTCAACCACGGCCCGTTCAGGAAGACCGGTCGAGACCTGGGCAATCTGCTCTTTGGTGTTCTTGATGGTTTCCATCGGGTTCTCCCCAAATCGAGTGATCACCACGCCTCCGACCGCTTCAGCTCCATTCTTGTCGAGAGCGCCACGGCGCAGGGCAGGGCCTAACTCCACCACGGCGACATCTGAAACTACAATGGGCGCATGATCCCGAACGGCTACTACCGCCTTGCGAATGTCATCGGGGTCGTCCACGAATCCCAAGCCCCGAATGAGATACTCCACACCATTGATCTCGATGTTGCGGGCGCCCGTTTCCCGGTTCGACTTTCTGACCGCATCGACTACTTGATTCAATGTGACGTTGTGGGCTCGAAGACGGTCTGGATCGATATCAACCTGATAC
>JARFPV010000190.1 GCA_029288115.1 Akkermansiaceae bacterium
ATACTGCACCCGCTTCTCGTAGAGTGCCGCGTGGAAGGTGGATGTCTCATTCATCATGTACTTCATGCCGCTCTTCTTCACCGCATTGAATAGTTTTTCGGCTTCGTCTTCGGCCTCAAATCCAAACACCGCAGGCACCGCGCAGCACACATGCTTGCCATGGTTGAGTGCCATGATGGAAAGTCGTGCATGGCTCGGCGCATCGGTGGCGATGTAGATAGCCTCGATACCCTTGTCCTTGATCATCTCTTCACAGGATGGATATGTCTTTTTCGCACCCACGGCCTTTGCCAAGGCCGCACATCGACCAGGATCAAGATCAGTCGCCGCCACCACCTCGACGTTCGGGTGATTCTGATAATAAAATGCGGCACCAAACTTACACAGTCCGTATCCCGCGATACCGACTTTGACCTTGCGGTCCGACACCGGCTTCCAGCCTTTAGCTGCATTCGGATCGTCCTTAGTTTTTTCAAATCCAGGAATAACATTCCCCTCGGCATCCTTGGGGGCTTCTTTGGCGGCGTCTGCGCTACCTACCATGCCCGCCATACCGAACATGGCTCCCATGCCACCCATTCCGTGCAGGAAGCCACGGCGTGACATCCCGCCCTGTTCCAGGTTTTCAAAAAGACTTTCGTCATGGTGGTTCAATTCTTCGTTATTCATGATGTTATTGTTACGTTGGTGTTGTTGTGATTCTAGAGATTTATAATGTTTACGTCTACAGCTGCCTGACGCAGGAAGACAGCATAGCCGTCTCACCCAAAAAGAGAATGAAATGAAACCGATAAATTCATGTACAAATCCGACTTTTCCACAGCATGTCACTCGGCGCACGCGTGGGGAGATCGTCGCTAGCCAATCACTTCCCCATCGGCGCTGGTCCTATCGTTCCGCCTGCAATGAACTCCGCCTTGGTGAAACTTTGCCGCCGATCATCTTTGCCTCGGCTCACGTTATCCGCCCATCGCACGATCCGGCGAATCACCGGGTTGTAGTGCCAGCGGATGTGAGCGACCGATGGCTTACACCAGGCAAAATCCGGGTCGTCGTCGGTGCAAATCAGGGAGACGTCCTGCGGCACCCGCAGACCACGGTTCGCGAGGTAATGAAAGCCTGCATTGAAGATAAATGGCTCGTCGAGGATCAGAGCGGTAGGCGGAGTGGGCCCATCAAAAAGCGAATCGAGGAGACTCTCAAATCCTTCCCGGCTCTCCACCCAGTCGGGCAGGTTAAATACGCCAGTAACAAATCCGGCGGCCTCAAGTTCGTCGAGGAAGGCTCGCACGGCCAGTACAGGCTGAGGCAAGCGGATCTCGCGACGACACAGCAATGAGATCCGGCGATGCCCGAGTGTGATCAGGCGGCGTGTTGCCTCGGCAATGGACGGCCCTTTATTTGGCCCCGACCCGGCGATCGGCAGGCCAGCGCGACCCCCGTAGAGAGCAAAAGCTGGCGTCTCCTGCTCTGCGAACCGCTGTAATACCTCACGGGATGCGGAGCCCACGATCCAGGCATCCGCCTCCGTTTTCTTTACGTAGCGGGCTACGCGCCCAGCATCCCTGCCGAGATCATCGAGTGTTTTATCGCTGAAAAAGGGAATGTGCCCTGCCTTCTCAAGCTGGTAATTCAAGTGGTTTACCATTGGCAAACCCTGGTCCCCAGTATCGAAAAGCAGCACTGCCACCCGCAGCGCGGGAGGGGCATGGTCATCCGGCAGCACAATTTTGCGTCGCCGACCCACTCCC
>JARFPV010000207.1 GCA_029288115.1 Akkermansiaceae bacterium
TGGCATGATGAGAGGATCGTGTAGGATGATACCCGTGCTGGCAAGATTGTTACTGTGGTTGTGTTTGAGTGTGTCTGTCATGGGCGCGGAGAAAAAGCCGCATGTGATTGTGGTCGTGAATGGAAACATCACAGGAGATAACAAACGAACAGGTTTTGATGACGTTTTTTTGAATGATGTGAAAATGCCGAAAGGCATAGCATGGCGAGATTCACGATGGGATATACGGCTCTCTCCAGGGGGTAACGCGACGCTCGCCGCATTACTTTATGGAAAACAACCACTCGTCAGTGGTGTGATGGGTGATAAAGACTGGCGGCGTAAACCGGTAAATGCTCCCAGCTTGGCAGATCACTTCGCAAAAGCAAATTACACGACCTTGTTTTCTGGAGCATGGCCAATGGGGCATACCCTTACCTACGCCCCGGAAAGTAGGGGGTTCAATGCGGCGGTAGTGTCTCCATCTAGTTCTCAAGCATTTGCACGGCCTTATCTCGTAGACGATTGGGCGATAAGTTCCCGATTCTCGAATAGCCGAACTCAAGTGAAGCGCTCTCTAGTAAAGCTATGGAGAGTGGCACCTCCTGTTTTCATGGTTGCTCATCTTGAATGGTTCAAGGAAAGTGCGATAATGGCTGCAGAAATCAAAACCTTCGCTGAGAACGCATGGAAAACACACAGACGTGAGACCTACTGTATCATCATTTCAGAGCGAGTAACTGAATCCAAAGGAGGATGGAAGGCGCACCCTGGAAGGTGTCACTATCCAGCCGATGCGGTACTTTACCATATGGGTAACCAGGAACATTTTACTAAATCTGGGGATGTATTTCATCGTAGTCTAACCGATTGGGAAATGAATGCTGCGTTACGCACTCTTTTGGGGCGTGCTGAACCTGCTAAACCAGACTTCCGAATCTTTCACAAAGCCAACTGGCCTGTAAACGAATCGCCAGATAAGCACCGCCATCAGGGTTCTCTCGTTGTAGGCAAGGGTCATGCGCTGGTCGATGGCTTGCAGCTCTATCCAGCAACCAAGGCGATGCTTCCAGATTTGAGTAAGCCTCTGGATATTGCCAAGCACCAGAAACTTCACTCTGAAATGCTCGTCGCGCACGCACAATGGTGGGCGAAGGCGCGGTCGGCGCTGCACAATCCACGTCCCTTTTCGGTGGGTAAAAAAGACAAGATTCCAGTGAAACTTACAGCACTGGATTGGCGGCCATCGAAGACGATGCATGCCGACGGATCGTCTCCCTCTCCGAAGCCGTTTGTTTATCAGAGCGATTTGTTAGGTGTGTTGAAGGAATTGAAAAATGATCAATTCCGCCAGGATTACCCCGCTCACAGCGGTAGTTGGTCGGTGAATATCCTCCGTCCCGGGCGCTATCAGATCACAGCGAGCCTGTTGCCGATGGATATCGATGCCGAACGTAAAAAGCTGGCCAGGCTTCGTGGTGGCAGGGCGTTCATCCGACTTGGAAAAAATCTTGTGCAACTGCAAATCGCTAAGGGAGCTACCGCTGTAACCGTCAAGACTGACGCCAATGCCGGTGTCGTCGATCTCGAATGCTGGTTCACCGGGCAGCTTGCGCTAGAACGTGAGCTGGGCGCCTTCTTTGTCGAAATCCATCGTATCGGGGATAAGAAATTCGATTTTAACGCGAAGCCAAAGTAGGACAGCTTTGTAAGCTGTCATCAGGATGTGAGTAGCTCCGGTAGCCGACAGCTTACAAAGCTGTCCTACTATCCCTGCAGCTGTTTGATTTGATCACGTAGATGAGCCGCGCGCTCGAACTCCAGCTTCGCGGCAGCTTCGCGCATTTCCTCTTCGAGTTCGGAGATGACCTGAGTCGCGTTGTATGTCTCCTCGTCTTCGTTGAGAACCGAGCGGTTGAGTTCATCGGCTTCCTCGGCATATTTAGTTGCCTGACTCAGGCTTTCCTGAACCGGGCGGATGACGCTTTCCGGCGTGATGCCATGTTTCTCGTTATGCTCGATCTGGCGGGCGCGCCGATATTCCGTGATGTTAATGAGTGACTGAATGGAGTCGGTGACTTCATCACAAAAAATAACGCATTCTCCGGACACATGGCGGGCAGCCCGACCCGCTGTTTGAATAAGCGAAGTTTCATTCCGCAGGAAACCTTCTTTGTCGGCATCAAGGATACAGACTAATGAAACTTCCGGAAGGTCCAGGCCTTCGCGCAGCAAGTTAATACCGACCAAGACATCGATTTCGGCGGCACGAAGTGAACGCAATATTTCCACGCGCTCAATGGCTCCGACGTCGGCATGGATGTAGCGCACCTTCAGGCCGGTCTCCTGAAGGTATTCGGCAAGATCTTCGGCGGTTTTTTTTGTGAGTGTGGTGACCAAAACACGTTCGCCCCTCTCGACGCGTTCGCGGCACATGTCGATGGTTTCGTCGATTTGCCCTTTGAGCGGTTTAAGTGTCAGCACAGGATCTAACAATCCTGTAGGTCGAATGATTTGTTCAACCACGAGATTGCTGCCGGGCGAGGAAACATCGAATTCCTCAACGGGGACTTCTGCGCCACTCGGGGTGATTTGTTTGCGGATCTGTTTGAGTGCTTGCGCTGCGGAAATTTCACCACGTTTCCACGGGATGAACTTTTTATTGTCCGGCCTAGAGTTGATAAATTCAAATGGCCCGGGTGTGGCGGAAATATACACCCGCTGGTTGGTCATCTGCATGAACTCGTTGAACTTGAGAGGTCGGTTATCGAGAGCGCTAGGTAGTCTGAAGCCATGCTCAACGAGTGTCGTTTTACGGCTTTTGTCACCCTCATACATACCTCCGACCTGTGGCACGCTGACGTGGCTTTCATCCATGAGCAGGAGGTAGTCGTCGGGAAAAAAATCAAGCAGTGTATAGGGTCGGGCGCCCGGCTCGCGTCCAGTCAGGTGACGTGAGTAGTTTTCAATCCCCTGGCAGAATCCCATTTCCTGCATCATCTCGATATCGAAGTCGGTGCGCATTCTTATCCTTTGCGCCTCGATGAGCTTGTCGTGTTTTTCAAACCACTCGACGCGATCGTGAGCTTCCTGTTTGATCGCGTGGATCGCCCGGTTGAGTTTTTCTTTTTCGGTGACGAACTGCTTGGCTGGAAAAAAGGTGTGAGAGTCCAGCGTGTCCATTTTGGATCCTGTTAACGCGTCGATTTGAGTGATGCGCTCGATTTCGTCGCCAAAGAACTCCACCCGTATGGCGGACTCTTCCATGTAAGCCGGGTGGACTTCCACCACGTCTCCACGGACGCGGAATTGTCCGCGTGAGAACGCGATGTCGTTGCGTTCGAACATCAGGCTAACCAGTCCGGCAAGAAACTCCTCGCGGTCGAGTTCGTCACCGGTTTTGACCGGCAGCATCATGTTTTGATAATCCTCTGGCGACCCCAGACCGTAGATGCAGGAAACGGAAGCTACCACAATCACGTCCTCACGCGTGATCAGTGAGCCCATCGTGCTGAGGCGCAGTCGCTCGATCTCATCATTGATCGAGCTGTCCTTTTCAATGTAGGTGTCCGAGCGCGGGATGTATGCTTCGGGTTGGTAGTAATCGAAGTAGGAAACGAAGTATTCGACAGCATTGTTAGGAAAGAAATTTTTCAACTCAGAGTAGAGCTGCGCGGCGAGTGTCTTATTGTGGGACATCACCAGCGTCGGCTTGCCAACCTGTTCGATGATGTTCGCCATGGTGAATGTCTTTCCCGACCCGGTGACGCCTAGCAATGTTTGGTGCCCGTTACCGGCATCGATCGATTTGACCAATTTCTCAACAGCCGCCCCTTGATCGCCAGAAGGTGAGTAGTCGCTGTGGAGAGAAAACGGCATTTTGAATGAATAAGTGGAGGAATGGATAAATGGCTTGTTGGGAATTAGCACAGGATCGGTGATTGAACAAATCCTGATATCGGGACACAAACATGAAACCAAATGGAGGAGGATGACAAAACGATCGGGGAGAAGGTGAAGGACGCCGTGATCCCTCGTGGGCCCAAGTCGATCGCCGAGCCAGAAAAAGAGCTACGTTTCACTCGAGCGGCACAAGCACCACTATTCTTTGCATTTTCGGTGCTGTTTTTTGCGGCTACGATCGCGGTGCTGATCTTATCGACCCAAGACTGGGGGATGGATGATCCTATTCTTGATGGCTGGTGGTGGCTGTGTCTGCCTGGGTTGTTGTTATGCTACTGGATGGTTCGGCTCGGCCTGCGCTGCACCCGCCACGCCTACATCATCCTCAGTCCACTGGGTGTTGAGATCTTTCCGTTTTTTAAAGCCAAGGATAACCTGCAGGTCATCTACTGGAGTCAGGTGGCAGATGCTGAATTCACACCCGATGCCAAAAACTTGGTGCTTCATTTCACCGAAGAAAAAAAGAGCGGTGTTGTGGTGTCATTGAAACCTATCCCGCAGGTTAGGCACCATTTGCTCGAAGAGGCCGTGCTCGGAGTCATGGAAAACAGAGATTAGTATTTGGAATTTAGATTTTAGGACCTAGAACTTCACCCACATGCGCCCCACATCGATTCAGATCCAGTCCGTCATGGAAGCCTTTGGCCAGCAAGGTTGGCAGTTTGAACAACTTGAAGGGCAGGACGTGATCCGCACTGCCTTTGAAGCCTATCATACCCACGTGCATCTTCATGCGCAGGCATTTCCACAATTGAATGCTCTGTCGGTTGTCGGCGAGGCACCACTTGAACTTGAGGTGGAACATGAGCCAGTCGTCCTGGAACTCCTCGCACGGGCGAACAAAAAGCTCACCCTCGGTAGTCTGGAATATGATCTCGATCGTGAACAACTGATGTTCCGCATCACGAACTTGTTTGAGCGTGACAAGTACGATGCGGACATCGTGTCATCGATGGTGCATGCTGCGATTGCCGAGGTGGATCGGATCATGCCATTTGCCGCAGTGATCCAGCAGACACCCGAGGATCTTCTTGATGATCTGTCCGTTGAGCGATTACTCCTGCGTGAGGACCTGATCCCACCTGTGCCGGGTGAGGAAGATGATGAGTTGGGCTAGGCGACCGGAGGTCACCGCCACGGTTAAAAAATGACAGCCCCGCCAACTTCGTCCGAAGACTATGCTGACGGAGCTGTTCCCCCCCAAATACCGCTTATTGCTAAGCGATGGGCGTAGTATCTCAAAAAAACCGGAATGCGCAAGAAAAAACTTTAAGTTTTTTTAATATTTAACCGAATCCATTGATTTATAAGGCTAAACTGACCAGTTTTGCTAAAAAGTTTTTCCACTGAACCCAAGTATTCATGAATTCATTGTACCAATGATGCCATGTCAGATTGCCTGGGGCGAGGCAGAGTATCACCGAAAGCACAATCACATTGGCAAGATAGATCAGCACAAACGAGAAGAAGACACCGTTTTCCTTCAGGTCAGGTTGGTCGCGGAACATCATCCATACTGTCCAGAGCAAGTGGAACGCCCAGGTGGCGCCGATGAGGAAGTAGAGTGCCTTGTCAAGGTGCGGGATCTGGGTGGTCATCTCCAGCAGGGTGAAAACCAGTAATACGACCACCGACCAGAAAGGCACGAAGTAAGGTGACAGCCCGATGAGAAAGTTGGTCTTATTGGTCATCACATAGCCGCCATCCGCAGTCACATGAATGCCACCGACTTTGCCGCCACAGGCGTAGACGGTGATGGCGTGAGTCAGTTCATGGCCAAGCACGTAGAGATAGAGGAAAAAACGTTCACCGACACCGGTGATAAACCAGCCAGCCATCCAGAACATCCCGACGGCGAAGTAGATGAACTGCTGGGTGCGCAGCAGGTCCATCCAGAACGTTCCTTCCGGATCCACCACGAACAGTGCTCGAGTGGTGATGATGCAGAAGGGGAGCAAGATGAGCGCAACCAGCCAACGGATCATGCGGGCGCCGATGCCGAGATGAATGGTGTCGTCGTCCGCCGCTCCCTCGATAGCCGCACGAACCGAAGTCAGGCCGCGCCGCTTGCCAAGTCTGCGATTCGCCCGCTGATGAGCCCGCACGTTGGCATCGTGAAATGCTTGCCGCAGCGATGGGCGCCCCGCACGGCGGCTATTGCGCGTGCTGGTCCTGCCTCGGCGGCGGGTAGGTGGGCGTTTTGCGGATCTCATGACAACAGGGAGGGAAGGTCGTTAAGATGACTTAAATAATGTCAGCGTGCAATGCGGAAATCCAATTGCTTGCTCTCCGTGCGTGATATGGGCTCTCATTTTTCCCAATTCCAGCATTGGAGATAGGTGCGATAACCGTTAAGGTTTCAAGCATGTGTGGTTATCAAGAGCTTTTGGAGGAGGTGAGGGAGCAGGCAGGTTCGGTCTCCGAGGAAAGTGCGCTCGTCTTGCCGCATGAACTGCATTTGCAAGCACTCTGGTTCAGTGGTCAGATGGGTCGTGAATTTGTGGCCGTTGACGGGCGGGCAGTGCGGATTGTGCAATTTGGTCATTGGAATCATGCTGCGGGGCCGGATTTTCTGCATGCTGCGGTGGAGATCGATGGAGAGGTTTGCTCGGGACCCTTGGAGTTGGATCATACCTTGGCGGATTGGGAAAACCACGGCCACGGAGACAACGAGGATTTCAATGACGTGGTGCTGCATGTCGTTTTCGGTGGTGATACAAAAAACCGTTTCACACGCACGTCCAATCACAAGGCGGTGCCGCAGGTCATGGTTCCGGATTCCATTCTCCGCGAGGCGCTGCAAATCCCGCTGGTGAATCAGGCGGCGGCGCATCCGGGAAGGTGTTTTCATCCTCTTGCAGAAATGCATGAAGGAAATCTGAATGCACTCATGCGGGAAGCGGCGATGCATCGGGCGCGGATCAAGGCGACTCGGCGGGCACGCACGATCGATGCGTTAGGTGATGAAGAATGGTTGTGGCAAGCCGTTGCAGAAACTCTCGGTTATCGACCTAACAAACTTGCGATGACCTTGCTGGCGCAACGCTTGCCCATCAGTTTGTTGGTATCTTCTCCAGATGCATGTGAGTCGATGCTGTTCGGCGCGGCAGGTTTTCTGACGGCTGAAGTCCATGATGAGTCGGTCGACGATACTCGAGGTTATCTCCGTGACCTTTGGGAGAGCTGGTGGCAGGTGCGCGATGATTATGAACCAGCCCCAGAGAGAAAGATTCCCTGGAAACTCTCAGGGATCCGGCCGGTGAACCATCCGCAGCGGCGGGTGGCATGTTTGGCTCGAGTTGCGCGACAGTGGAAAGTGTTCCGCAAGGCGTGTCGTGATGTCATGGAGATCGAGAGGTTTTTCCAAAAACTGAAGCACCCGTACTGGAG
>JARFPV010000244.1 GCA_029288115.1 Akkermansiaceae bacterium
CCTTTCAACCGATTGCGCGTAAACACCAGACCGTTACTGCGGCTATCAACGTAGGGGTTATCGATCTGTGCCGGATCACCTACGAGGACGAGTTTAGAACCGCGCGACATGCGGGTGACCACAGTCTTCGCCTCCTGGGGAGTGAGTTGCTGCGCCTCATCGAGAATGAAGAAGCGATTCGGGATCGAACGCCCCCGGATGTAGCACAGCGCCTCAATTTCGATGATGCCACGCTCGATCAGCTCGTCGTATGGCTTACTCACGGCATCCCCCATCGCCTCCTTCTTCTGCTGCTTACGGCGAGGCCCTTGATTGTTAGAGGGCTGCATAAGCAGATCAAGCGCATCATAGATCGGCTGGAGCCATGGCTTCATTTTATCATCGAGGCTGCCAGGCAGATACCCCAACTGATCTCCCATGGATACAACCGGACGAGAAATCGTCAGACCATTGTAGCGACGGTTAAACATTTCATGCAGACCCGCAGCCACAGCAACGAGCGTCTTACCCGTTCCCGCCTGGCCGTAGCAAGTGACGAGCGAGATGTCGGGGTTCAGCAGTGAATCGATAAGACATTTCTGCCCCAGGTTCAGCGGCTTGAGATGATGCCCGTCCGGGATACGCAACACCTCTGGAATCTGTAACCTGACAAATGTTCCGTTGGCATCAAGTCGGGCCGGCATGGTTTGTTTTTCGCCAACGGACAACAATACGTATTGATTCAACACCACCTCTTTACGGCGCGGGTGCTCAAGCACAAGCTCACCCGAACTAGCGAAGCGTTGGAGCTCAGAGGCATCAACCTCCACACTGAGCATATCATAGCTGCTAATTTCCACAGGATCGACTTTATCGTTCAGATAATCCTCGCACTTCAACCCGACAGCCCGGGCTTTCAGCTGCATATTCAGATCCTTGGTAACCAGAACCACTTCCCCCTCGTTGTGCTCCATCAGCAACACAGTAGCCGCTAAAATCCGGTGATCCACACGCTCACGATCGGGAAATACACGTAAAAACTGACCCAGCTCGGCAGAGTTGCGCTCACAGAAATCAGGGTCGTAAATAACCAGTCTGATCGTTCCTCCCCCATCAGTAGGAACTCCACGAGTCACGGCATCACCTGAAGAAAACAGCTCCGTGAGCTTGCGGTGAACTTGTCGCGCGTTGGCTCCACGCTCACTTTGTTCACCCTTGAACTGATCAAGCTCCGCGAGAACATCCGCAGGGATACATAGATGGTTGTCCTTGAAACGATTGAGACAGCCGGGGTCGTGCAAAAGCACGTTGGTATCAAGGACAAAGTTTTTACCTTTTAACGACGGTGCCTGAATACCAAATTCTTGAATACGCGATATCCTCACGCCCTGAGTTTTACTTTTGCTTTGATCGGTATTCGAGGATTTGTTCGGATTTTTTTTCGCAGGTGCTTCAGTTATAGATGGTGAAGACTTGGTTTGGGTTGATTGAATCATGTTCGGGGTGGTTAATAACGACGAAGTGGCGGTTGTTAGGTTGATACACATCGACGGCCCACTTGCCCCGGTGATGCATACTCCCGCCAACTTGCGGGATAAGGGTTCCGCAGAAAGAATCTCCAAGTGTTCTGCTGCGGGTTAGTGTTAAACATTCGTTGAAAAACGAACGACCTTGTAATGTATTTATCAAGATAACTAAACTATTCAATAAAACGAAATGAATGGCAACATTATTTTTTATTTAAGTTTATCGCCCTGCAAGATCTCTATCAATTTTTGGTACCGGATCTTGCCCAGGTCACTTCGTGGAAAAACATCAACATCACGCACACAATCTATACGCGCAACCGGGTTACATGCTTGGTTATATTCATCCAGTTTCTTTTGAAAAACACCAGCATCAGCACAATTCTCTGTGCAGATAAGCAAACGACTCCCCTTCCGCTGGTCAGGCATTGCCACAACAACGAAGCTCACCCCTGCTGATAGAGACTGCCACTGTTTTTCAATATCCGCCAGATCAACCAGTTCACCGAGAATTTTGATGCACCGATCTGACCTGCCTTTAAAAACAAGGCAACCTTCGACGAGCTCAACACGATCACTCGTGGCGAACCATCCGTCACGAAGAACTGGTTCGGAGATCACCTGTCCGTGGCACACAGCCAATCGCGATGTCAGCATGGGGTCGCCCTTGATTGAGAGTATACCGCTGTCATCCGTTCGGGCTTGCCAGCATGGGAGCAGCTTGAGTTTTCTGTCTGTCACTGATGCTGTGGCAATTTGTGATGACGCCTCGGTCATGCCGTAGGTTTCGATGACCGGCCAGCCAAGCTCGATGGCTTTCTGATAGGTGTCATCATCGAGCGCACCTCCTCCGATGAGTACGGCGCGCAGGGAGTCGGGTGCATTTAGACCGGCAGCAACCAGGTCCGTCAGTTGGGTCGGCACCAGCGAGGTTAGAGTGACTTTATTTTCCAACGTCTGGTGAAATTTTTGGGCATCCCATGCATCTTGATAGTGGGACAGACCGCAAGATGCGAGATTTGCGCGGGCAATGATTCCCATGCCACCAACATGAAACGTGGGAAGGGCGAGCAACCAATGGTCGTTCCCGGTCACTTCCAAATGCTCGTTGACTGCTTGAGCGGATGCAAGAAGCGCTCGGCGTGACAGTGCGACCCACTTACCATCACTCGTGCTGCCCGATGTCGAAAATAACACACATCCCCGAAGTTCGTCGTTACCTTCACACCACGGGCGAAGTATCTCCGATTGTGCAATGGCAGCCTTGTCACGGTCGTTGACCATGACGTGACAGGTGTCCGATTCCCAGAACCCGGAAGTTGTTAGGCAAGTGGCGTCCATTCCAATTCTTCTAGTAAGTCATCAAACCCAAGGCCTGTCCCACTGGCTGGCTTGAAGCGGGGTGAGGGTTTGCCTAAACACTCGATGAATGCATCAGGCTCGAAAAGACCGTGTGTTACCAGTCCACAGGTATCAACCACCGATGGATACTTCCTCTTCGCCACACCTGCCTGCCAGGCGGCATAGCTCTGCCCCAGAGGATGATCCATGTAGCTGGTAATCATCACTTTTGTCCCATCAGAATCGGCACGCTGCAGGATGCTATCCACATCATCACGTGCCGGCTTCACAACCACGACAGGGAAACCACCAACGTTTGTATCCACCCCGCGGTCCACTGCGAGAGGCACACCTAACAAACACCCCTCAGGCTTTTCACCTTCACCCCATGCATCTTCCATAAAATCGATTTTTGGACGAATCTCATCACCAAGGCATTGGAGAAAATCCTCGACCTCAGCCAGGGAGCGTGTGTGGTTAAAATCAAGTCGCCAACGAAACCCGGGAAATGCACCGGCGAGGGAACGTATTCGTTCGGATTCAGCGGTTAGATCTTTCCCCGGTTTGATTTTTACTGTCGTAAACCCCGCGGCCTTTGCTTCTGAAAATGATTCGACATCCAACTTCACCGTCGCATGACTCACCGGCACCTCGACCCCTTCAAACAGACTCACGCCGGCACGTCTTGCCTCGGCATCATGCTGTGCGCAATGCAGCGCCTGTCGGATCAACGGTGTGGTCTCGCCACGCATCAAACACTTCAATGTTTGCTCCAATTCCAGATCCCCAAGCTCCGGCCAGGGATGAATACAACCATAGCCATATCCCTCTTCCCCCACCCTGATGAGTGCGCCATGATGCTCCACCCTCTCAGACCGGCTGTTCAGAGCAGAACGGCTGACTAAGCTGTATCGGTGGATGGAAATGGGGGCATTCACAGGACCATGACCAGGTTGACTGATGCAGCGAACAATATCAACTGTAGTGCCGCGAATGCGAGGTACTTGTTATATTGAGGCCCCGGTGCCTCGTTACTAATGCGATGGATGATAAAAAGCCCGAGTGCGAACGGCGGAAAATACACCAACATGGACCAGTTCAAGTCATGCATGAGCATGACCACCACATAAGGTGTTGCGGTCATCATGCGTACAAGATTGATCGCAGCATTTCTACCCCACTTCACGGCCAGCGTGTTTTTACTGTTCATCCTGTCCTCATCGACGTCCCGCAGGTTGTTGACGGAGATCAGCACTGCGGAAAGGCAGCCAATGGCCAGCCCCATGAACCACGCTTCTGCGTGCCAATCACCCGTCTGCACAAAAGTAGTACCACTCACCGCGACGAGCCCAAAAAACAAAATCACAAACAACTCTCCCAGTCCCTTGTAAGCGAGCGGCACAGGACCACCCGTGTATCCGTAGGCAAAGTAGAGCGATGCCACACCAATCAACAGGATCGGCCAACCCCGTGCCTCGATCAGCATATAGCCACAAACCGAGGCCAAAAGCAGCGAGACAATCGCGCACAGGTAAACCGTCCTGCGCGACAACCGACCAGATGCCGTCGCCCGCTCCGGCCCCAACCGGGCATCGGTGTCCGCACCCTTGTCCGCATCGATCGCATCGTTGAAAAAATTTGTCCCGATCTGGATGAATACCGCACCGAGCAAGGTGAACAGCGCGAGCCGAACATCCCACACTCCAGTCAGGTCATACGCCAGCACACACCCCACCCAGACCGGCACGATGGCGGCAGGCAGTGTCTTGGGTCGGGCAGCGAGGATGAATGATTTCATGGGGCGCTGAAATAAAACCCATAATGATACTTTTCTCCGAGGAAAAAATCACCCCCAGTGAGCCGTGATCAGTGATCAGTGTCTTGTATCTTCCATCTTGTATCCTGCTCTTCCATGATCTGTGGCCATCTGTGGAAATCTGCGCCCATCCGTGTTAAAAAATTACGACCATCACCGCAGTCGCGGGACAGGCAGATGCCACGGATGAACACAGATCTACTCAGATCAAATCCTCCGCACTCATAGCATCAGGCTTGGCATCTTCTACCTCGCCAGCTACGCTGGCTCCCATGATCTCCAAACGAGCCATCTTCGAGGGACGCGTGCAAGGCGTCGGGTTCCGCTACGCCGTCAAGGACATCGCCAAAGGCTTCGACGTCGTCGGATGGGTCAAAAACCTCAACGACGGCACCGTCGAGCTCCACATCAATGGCGAGGAGGAAGAAGTCGAGGAGTTCCTGAAAGAAATCGTCGAGGAAAGCGCCATGGCACACAACATTAAGAACATGTATTCCAGCGAGACGCCACTGCTGGAGGATGTGAAGGGGTTTGTGATTGCAAGCTGACACATCAATTGCATACAATTGATGCATGGCAGGGGCATCTCGCCGAGACGACCGAAAGTTTTGCGGAAACCGGAAATCGAACCCGCGATTCCAGCCGCACCCCTTACAGGTATAAGGAATCCTTGTTTTTCAATGATTCCGCATACGTCAATGACCTCTGTGACGTCAATAATGCTTGTAGTTTTGCTTGCAGTCAAAACATTCCCCGCACTCAGCCTCAAGCATCATATTCATGCAAATCAAATGGACAACAGTTTGTTAAAATACGATTTCAGTGATACCATTTATCAGCATCAACAAAATACATGGCTCGGTATGGGTCATCAGGTCGATCAACATCGAAAGCTATTACAAGAGCATCAATTTGCCCAACCTCATTCTCGACCATTGCTAATTCACTTTGCGAGTGTCGTCTACACTCATCATTGGTTTGCCCACGACCGACAAGAAACACACGGCCCTGTCTCTTATACACAT
>JARFPV010000245.1 GCA_029288115.1 Akkermansiaceae bacterium
ATCCGCGAGGTAGCCAAAAGTAGGACCCCGCGCCTGCGGGGTCGGCAGGATGTGTGGGTCCGTCGTGCATGACCTGATTATTCCCCAGATTGCCGGCAGCTTACAAAGCCGCCCTACTTTTGGCCCAATTCTGGCAATCATTCCAAATAATAGAAGATTCTTTGTAACGTTCCGCTCCCTTCTTTGATTTGCGTAATGACCCAATGGCATTCAGCCCAGGGATCTCAAACATTAAATATAATCAAATGATCCATAAAACTAAAACAACCCTGTCCATCGCCGCCACGATGGGATGTTTCACCGCCGGCTCGGTAAATGCTGCCACGATTCTTGCAGATGATTTTGCAGATGCGGATCGCTCGAGTTCGGATGGAACCATCGGTGCATGGGATACCGCCGTTGGTATTGCAGCTCCGTCGACAACGCTCCAGTTCTTCGACGGTGACTCTCCGTCACAGGTCGGTTTTCATAACAATGGTCTCAACGCCGGTACTTTTGATGTAAACAACAACATGACCGCAGGTGGTTGGGATACCACGATTACTCTCGCCGTCGGCGGTTCGGACATCGACCTAACCTCACTGGTTCTGGATATGAAACTGACCAACGGCACGGGCGGAGCTCAGACCACGGGCAGCAAAACGGGTCAAATGCTCGTTGAGTTCTTTGACGCGGGTGATAGCTCAGTCGGCACGGCTGATCTGGGTGGTAATATCGGCTATCCCACTGTCGAATACCAACGCACCTTGGACCTCACAGGCATCACGCTCTCCGCTGGCCAGACCTACACGATGGTCGTCAGTGCCCGTGGTACTGGCCACGGTCACCACAAGGCACTCGATGCTCGCGAGCTGAATGGCGACATCACCGTCATCCCAGAGCCCTCCACCACCGCCCTACTCGGCCTAGGTGGACTCGCCCTGATCCTCCGTCGCCGCAAGTAAGCACGTCGTTGTTATTCATTTTATATTTATCAAGGTTGGCCCACTTCCCATCACCGGGAAGTGGGCTTTTTCTTTTGACGCCCCCGGTAGGGTCATTTCGATGAAATGACCGCATGCATGGAGGAAGCCGCATGCTTCCATCTTTGGTATTTGGAGTTTGAAACTTAAAGCTTAAGGCTTAATAAAAAGCCATGCCCAACGACGACATCCGCGCCCAACTGAAATCCCTGCTTCTTGAAAAATCCGTCCGCACCGGCGAGTTCACCCTCGCGTCCGGAAAAACATCCGACCTCTACATCGACTGCCGAGTCACCGCCATGGACCCGGTCGGGGCCAACCTGATCGGTCAGCTCGGATGGGAAACCGTCAAACAAGAACTCACCGAGCGCGGCGTCGACGCCCAAGCCATCGGCGGCATGACCCTCGGGGCCGACCCCATCTCCCTCGCGGTCGGCATGACCTCCGCAGGCGATGACCAACAGCTCCAGGTCTTCACCGTACGCAAGGAGCCCAAAGGCCACGGCAAGGGCAAGCAGATCGAAGGGAATTTTAACGAAAACGACACCATCGTCATCGTCGACGACGTCATCACCACCGGCGGCTCCACCCTCAAGGCCGCCGACGTCCTCGAAGCCTCCGGCGCCAAGATCGCCTTTGCCCTGGTCCTCGTCGACCGTGAGGAAGGCGGCCGCGAAGCCATCGAGGCACGAGGCATCCCGGTTGTCTCACTTTTCTCCCGCAGTACACTGTTGGATTAAGTTTTAAGTTTCAAACTCCAAATACCAAGCTTTGCGCATCGAGATCATCAACACCGGCAACGAGCTCCTATTAGGAACCACGTTGAACACGCACGGCGCATGGCTCGGCGGCGAGCTTGCCACGCTCGGTCTGCGGGTGCAGAGGCAGATAACTGTGCCAGACGGCGATGCCATCACGGCAGAACTGCGCGAGGCGATGGAGCGCAGCGATGCCATCATCGTGACCGGCGGCATCGGCCCGACGAGTGACGACATTACCCGCGAGGCAACAGCTGAGGTCTTGGGTGTTGAACTGATCACTGACGAGGCCGCACTACGGTCGATCGAGGCATTTTTCGCCCATCGCGACCGAGCGATGGCAGAGGAAAACAAAAAACAGGCCCTCAATCCCGTGGGAGCAGACATCCTGCCCAACCAGCACGGCACAGCCCCCGGCATCTACGCCCCACCACGTATGAGTGGCGATCGTTTATGCGCCATCTTTCTTCTCCCCGGCCCTCCCGGCGAGATGAAGCCGATGTTCAACAACGAGGTTGTTCCGCGGCTCAAGTCGCTCGCCGACGTGACCGATGACCAGCAAGTGCGCACACTGCGCTTCACCGGCATTGGTGAAAGCGATTTCCACAACTGCCTCGATGATACCCTAGCGCAGATTGAGAACCTTGAAGTAGGATACTGCGCCCGACCTGCCGAGGTGGATCTCCGTCTGATCGGCCCCATGGACAGCATCGTCCAGGCAGCCGATATCGCACTGACTGCCTTTCCCAACGAATGCTTCAGCCACACAGGAGAAAGCTTGGAGGAAGTCGTGGTGAAGCAGCTCATGGAGAAGGGGAAAAAACTCTCCCTGGCTGAAAGCTGCACTGGCGGGCTTATCGCCAGCCGCATCACAGATGTTTCAGGTGCCTCGGATGTTTTCACCCACGGGTTTGTCACCTACTCCAACCACGCCAAACAACAACTTCTAGGAGTGAACGAGGTGTTGTTGGAAACCCACGGGGCGGTCAGCAAGGAAGTCGCCCTCGCGATGGCTGAAGGCGCCTTGGCACGATCCCGTGCAGACATCGCTGTTGCTGTCACCGGCATTGCCGGTCCAACGGGAGGCAGCGAATCCAAACCCGTAGGCACGGTTTGGATTGCCTTGGCAACACCTCGCAAACGTTTCGCCATCAAAAAATTCCACCCACAGGGGCGTGAGTATTTTAAACAATCGACCAGTCAGAACGCACTGGATTTGGTGCGGAGAACATTGATGGAATAGGTAGGGACGTGTGTCCCCACACGTCCGGCGGAGTCAACATCACCCCGCAAATTCCACCACAACACCAGCATGCACTGTCCTCTCAGCCGGTCGCGTAAGGATACGCGCCCCTACCAGGTCACAAC
>JARFPV010000283.1 GCA_029288115.1 Akkermansiaceae bacterium
ACCTACAGGCTACACCCCTTTCTTTTATGGCAAGGATGATTATGCGCTTCACCTTCTGTCTCAGCAAATTCACGCCATTGGCGGAGAAGCACGCATATGTGATCTTAAAAAATCACCGCTGTCAGCACTCCTCAACAAACCTGCGGTAAAGGAAATTCTCGCGAAAACGGTAAGCTTAACACCCGATCTACTAGACGCACATCTCTATGGGCTTAATCCACTCAGTTTATCCCTCACACTGGATACATGGGGGTGTGATTGCGGTTCCTATACTTGCTATTCCCAAACTTCTCGCCCCGGGCATAACCTCGTGCTGCAGTTGAATTGGGACGCACCAGCGGCAAAGAAAATTGTCAAAAAGTTTACCCAACTTTTTGATCACAATAACTTCGATTCTGTTGGTCACCCTGCACGCGAGGACATCCCAACAATCGCTTGGGTAAGAATCGATTGCGACTTCGAATCAGATGAAGCTTTGATCGAAGAAATTCAATCTGACTGGATTCGCGACCTACGAGAAAGCCTGAGTGATCTCGATGATCAGAAGCAGGAGAAGTCTAAAAAAAGAGTCTCTAAAAAACTTCAACGCTTAACCAAGCGAGAGAGCTACTGGAGAAGCACAGAAAAACTCCTGAGTAAAATCTGGAGTGAAGCAGCTTTGACAGCGGCAATCCGCTTCATTAGAGAGGATCTTGGAATCAATAAGATCTTCTATCACACCTTCGAAACCGGATGTGAACTGAAAGGACTTGCTGATTATCACTCAAAACCTCCACGTTCTCTCTACACAGAATTACCTCGGAGATTCAGCATGCACAAAACAAGTCATGCTCCATGGTTCCTCCGTGAATCCAAGCGCTATCAACGTGCTAAGTTTAAGCTAGAAAAACTAGAGTTCTACACCCTCGTTCCTCCCCCAGGTAAGGTAGTGATAGGAATGGGTCTTCCCTACTCAGAAGCTCCATTCCTATCACTACCAACTCTGTGTTTATTCTTTCGTGTGGTTCTCCACACAATCTGCCGACAAATCCGGCACCGCTACCTGATTGCTCCCGGGTCGTCTAACGGTTAAGACTACGGACTTTGAATCCGTCGATGGTGGTTCGAATCCACCCCTGGGCGCCATCAATTTTGATGACGTTTCTTCTTGGATCGCTTCTTCCATTTCGGGCGCATGATCCTCCATCCAATCCAGCAGGTGATCCAAGAGAGAAATGCATAAATGCCTAACATAAGCCAGACACAACCTGTGATTCGCCCGCTATGATACGGTGCGTCACCCGGATTGACCGGTTCACGGGTCAGCTGGAAAATCACACACACTTCCCCAAGCAATGGCGCGTGATCGGCATTCGAGAATAATCTGGGAAACATCATCGTGCCATCCAGTAGTGGCCAGCTTGCCGCAATCGTCTGATAGGAAAGGGTGGACGCTTGATCAAATCGACCATTCACGCGCGCGGCACCTGCACCAAATGCGGTTGCCGACATCCCCCAACCTTCAATCACAGGGCCAGCATCTACATCAATGTAGAATTCCTCACCCTCTCCATGTGGAAACTCCCTGAATCCAGCGGCAAACCAGTCTTCTTGCCAATAATTCGCAACATAGGACTCATACCACTCACGTGCATTTCCCGGCCATACGAACGGTGCAAATGTGGTGAAGTAGGAATTTCCACAACCACGCGAATCGTCATACCTCAATCCAGATAGAGAATCAGCCAAGTACGGAGGAAGTCCATACTCACCAGCATAGTCTCCTGAAAATGCCCTAATCGATCGTTCGATCATTCCTGAGTGATCGGCTTGCAACACTTCATCCGCCTGCTGGATGGCAAAAATGGCAGCCGCCACATCGGCAGGATAACATTGACCCGGGTAATCATCCAGAATGCCATAAATCGATGAATCAATCTCATTCATCAAGCTGTCCGACTGCTCACGCAGCAAATCAAAGTGCTCTTCGCTTCCTGTGAGATTGTGATGCGATACGATCGCCGAGATTACCAGCATCCGGTAAAACACATTTTCTTTTTCTAAATACTCATCCCCCCAATGATCACGCACCCATTTTGAATGTCCGTGATCAAGCACAAGATCCTTGGCGGCATCAATTGCCTCACGCGCATAGTCTTTAGGTGCCTCCTTAGAGATACTCGGATCACGATCCCAAGCCTGCTGCAGGGACTCTGTCGCCCAAAGATAAAAACAGGAACCAAACAACGGCCACTCAGTTTCCGCAATCTGGTCGACATGCAAGTTCTCCGCTTTCCCCGAGGCAATACGCTCACGTGCGTAGCTTGCGTAATCGTCACTCAGCGCCTTGTGCCTACTGAGTGCAAAGCTCGACACACCGTTACCGTGCAGGCCTTTGTCCGATAGTAAATAGTAACATACGGTCAAACCAGGTATCAGAAAAAACCACAATCCCGCAGCCAGGAATGCAGTGCCCAGTATCCTGCGCACCCATCTTCCAATCGCTCCTCCCTGCTTCTTTTTTTTCATCATCCGATATTCGTCGTTGGCGCATAGCTCAGCGTGGCAAGAGCGCCCGCCTTATAAGCGGGAAGTCGCCGGTTCAACTCCGGCTGCGCCCACGCCCCCCTCTTACAACATCAACGTCGTAATGTGGATCATAAATTTAACTAATCCTAACTAGATTTGAAACGAACACCCATCACCTAAAATTCTAAATCCAAAACTCCAAAAACCAAACTAATGACCATTCTCCATAAAAACACCGTACTCGTCCTGAACCGTAACTGGCAGGCCATCTCCGTGACCACTCCCGCACAAGCGTTCGGGCAAATGGCATCGGACGCCGCCACTGGTCTCGACATCCAGCACACCGACTGGATGGTGCCGGTAGCCTGGGCCACATGGCTCACTCTGCCTGTGCGCGATCAGGATCTCAGCATCGGAACCTCACGAGGCCCGGTCCGTGCACCCACGGTGATCGTTTGCGTGCGCTACGCAGACGTGCCGATCCACCGACCCAAACTGAGTGCCAGAAACATCTGGCTGCGTGACGGTGGCAAATGCCAGTACTCCGGACGACCACTGAATCGCGGCGAAGGAAACATCGACCACATCATCCCCCAGTCACGTGGCGGTGTCACCTCCTGGGAAAACTGCGTGCTGGCTTGCAGGAAAATCAATACCCGCAAAGCCGACCGCACACCGTCTGAGGCCGGACTCACACTCATCCGGCCACCGCAACAACCCCGGGCCGTACCCATCACATTAACCTTGGAAAACACTCACGACATTCCCGACTGGGAAGTTTTCCTACAACACAACCCACAACGAAACAGAAACTAAC
>JARFPV010000327.1 GCA_029288115.1 Akkermansiaceae bacterium
GCAACCAGCCCGATAAAAAAGGATTTTAAAACATCGACGTTTGCATGGTCTTTTTCAGACCAACCTTCTCGTTTGGGTTTATTTGAGGATGTGACCGAAGTTTCATCCGTCTCGGCAATCTGAAGTTTACCGTGACAAGCGGGACAGCTTACAATCTGGCCATAGTATTCAGGGGCTACATCAAGACTGGCTTGGCAATGAGAACAAGTGACTAACATGGTATTTTTTCTAAGTTATCTCAGGCTATGAGTCGGTAAAGAAAACCCGCCTAAAAGAGAATTTCGGAAGCCAAAGTGTCGAACTCTCCACAAAAAACAATTCTAAAAACAGCAGTTCATGGTTGAACTCTATACGAGTAATCATGCTGGTTCGTCATCCTAGGAAATTGTTCAGCGACGAAAACTTTTCATTTCTGCTGATTTCGAGAGGATTCCCTTGCCCATTCAGGCAGTCCGTATTTTGACAACCATACTATCAGCTGGTGTCTCATCATGGACAAAACGATACTTGCCCACCTGCGCGATTTACTGTAATAGATCTGACTCGTTAGCCTAAACTACCATTCATGAAACTTCTACTTTCATTCAGCCCCTCCATCATTGCTGCTGCCCTTCTCACAAGCTGTGGCAACCCTGGTACGCCGAACCCAAACCAGACGGCCGCGCTTAAGGCAGTGCATGTGAACCCACACCAACCGGGAACCTATGCTCATTTCCGTGCACAAAAAGGATATCCTAGAAACTACGGAGTCTGGAAAAACGAAGCCGTCCTGGCGCGCACCAACTCATCGAACTCATCCATCCGTATCGACCTATCTGACCAGCGTGGCTATCTGATGAATGGCACTGAGCTAGCGATGGATTACCCCATTTCCTCGGGACGATCCAAATACCCCACTCCAACGGGAAATTTCCGTATTCTTGAGAAAATCCGCTCAGACAAACGCTCAAGCACATATGGCAAGATCTATGATGCTGAAGGCACACTAGTAAATGGCGATGCCGACAGCCGCAAGGATCCAGTCCCCGAGGGGGGCAAGTATGTTGGGGCATCGATGCCCTACTGGATGCGTATCACCTGGGACGGAGTTGGTATGCACCGAGGAAGGGTCCCCCGTTACCCTGCTTCGCACGGCTGCATCCGAACCTATTCGAAGGCGGTTTCCACTGTGTTTGCGAAGACCCGTATTGGCACGCGAGTGTCGGTTGTTCGCTAGGCATCCGGCAATACACTAACCCCGATTACGCTTCGCGATGCTGAGCACATGCATCTATTTCTGTGCTCTCGCGTCGAGCGTAGTGATTTTTTCGAGTTGTTCTTCGAGCAGCCTTAGCGACAGCCGATACAAGGAATTCAAGTCGCGTGTTGATTACCGAAAAACTCACGATGTTTATCGCAATGAGTCTCTCCTTAATAAGGCGAAATCAGCCGACACCAAGGTTGTTATCGATCTGTCCGATCAGCGTGCCCAGTTACTGGTGAATGATCGTGTAGCGCTCGACACCCCCTGCTCCACGGGGAAGGCCGGAAAAAGGACACCCACTGGGAATTTTACCATCAAACAAAAGATAGTCACCAAGCGCTCAACCATTTTTGGTCGGCTTTACCGTGGCAGCCGTCGCGTTTATGGAGGTGACCGAAGAAAGTATCGTGGGCGCTACACACGCTTTGTTGGCTCTGCCTTACCCTACTGGATGCGCCTGACCAATGAAGGTATCGGGATGCATTATAGTCGGGGGGTCAGGCGTCATGCCTGTTCGAACGGCTGCATCAGGTTGCCGATGGAGCCTGTGAAAACCATTTTTGCCAAAACGCAGGTTGGCACAGCGGTTCAGATACTCAACTGATCGGTTACATGAGATCCACCCCGAACCGCTTCATCACCCATGCGGTGATGACAAACAATACAGCGGTCAGCACACATCCAGAAAGCAGTGTCCAGCCGTAATGAATGCCCTTGCGCAGCATCCACGGCATCAGCAGAAACATCGGCATGGTTGGGATCACATACCAGAACGTGTAGTATGCGTGGTTGGCAATTTTCTCCGTCTGTTCCTGACCTTTGAGTTCAAAAAACATCCAGGTCATGGCGAGTACTGTAACCATAGGCAGAGCGGCAATCAACGCACCTAGCTTATCGCTACGCTTGGCAAATTCCGAGACGGCTACCACCACTACGGCAGTGATGAGGTATTTGAGAATAATAGGCATGGAAACTTCTTCTTGGAACACAGCTATAAGAGCGTATCTTACCGCAGTCATGCAAGTTTATCCCGCCCTCGCCACCGTTTTCAGTTTTTCAACCATCCTCGCCTGCTCACCTTCAGAAATCCAGCAGGCCGCACCAGTAGCGACTGCACCTGCGGCTACCCCAGCAGCCACATCGATCAAACTAACCCCGGCTCAAAAAGCCGCTATCGGACGCAAAATCTGGCAAAACGAGTCGGCAGGAAAAGTCAGTGGACTAACCCACTGGAACGATGGCGAAGAGTTCCCCTCACTGGGCATTGGCCACTTCATTTGGTATCCCAAAGGCTTCAACGGCAGGTGGACGGAGACATTTCCCGAGTTTGTCCGATTCGCTACGGCGCGTGGCAAAAAACTGCCCGCCGTCGCCTACTCAGTCGACTGCCCGTGGCCTAACAAAGCTGCATTCCAGCGCGATTTCAATGGCGCCAAACTCACTGGTTTGCGTCAATGGCTGGCAACAAACATCAACATCCAGACGGAATTCATCGCCTACAAATCACGTGCCGCACTTCCCAGCATCATGCGAGCAGCACCCGCAAGCGAGCGCGCCCGCATCCATGCCAATTACAACAAGCTGGCAACCACTTCCAACGGCATTTACGCCCTGGTCGATTACGTCAACTTCAAGGGCGATGGCACCAACCCGCGGGAACGATACAAAGGCCAAGGCTGGGGGCTGATGTGGGTGCTCATGGAAATGCGCAACGTCCCATCAGGACAGGCTGCCGCACGTGAATTTGCCGCTTCAGCCAAGCGCTGCCTTGACCGACGTGTCAAAAACTCACCTCCTGCCCGGGGTGAAAAGCGCTGGACTCCAGGGTGGCATAATCGATGTGATACCTACGCCCGACCGCTCTAGCCTCTGCAGCTATTCCTTGGAACTACTTTCCGATTTAGCAGCCTTGGGTTTCCCGTCTTTTGACGCTCCTTTTTTATAGGAATCACTGCGGTAGTCGGTCTGGTAAAAACCTGAACCTTTGAAGATAACACCTGCACCGGTCCCGAGCAGACGCCTCACCTTGCCCTCGCATTTTTCCTGCGGGCAGTCCTCGAGCTTTGGGTCACTCATTTTCTGGAACACCTCAAAGGTGTGTTCACATGTCTGGCACTGATAATCGTAATTCGGCATATTGGTAAATTGCGGTAAGTGGGAAACAGGTCTGCGTTAATGCCAATTCAAAGCGCGTGCAAGCACGAATCCGACGGCGGCCACAGTTTGCATATTGCTTGTCATAGGCTATCAACGCATTACGAATAGCCCCTAGTTCAATGATTCGACGGCTAACCTCTGCGTGTACCTGCCAGATTGCTTGAATTCGTTGATAGCACCTTGACCCTACAAATGATGTGGGGCATGCTGGCGTAAGTTCAATCTGTCAACAGACACATCCAGTATATTGCTATGAAATACTTCCATCTAGTCACCCCAATTTTTAGTTGCGTGGCATTCATTTCTCTCAGCCAATGCACACCCTACGACGCATCAGGGAACCCGGCAGCTACAGGAACACAGTATTTGGCGGGGTACGGCCCACCGCCCACTGGCCTGCCTATTTCACAAGGCACACCCGTTAACCAGCCCAGAGGTTACTGGGATGGCGACGGTGTACCTGGCGCTGCCAAAATCCGCATTGTTCGCTCCGAACAAAAAGCCTATTTCTACAAAGGAGGGACACTTGTAGGTGTCAGCCCCATTTCATCTGGCGACAGCACACACACGACTCCGGCGGGATCTTTCCGCGTTACAGAAAAAGACATCGACCACGAATCCTCCCTTTACGGCGTTATCAAAAATCGTGCCACAGGCCAGATCGTCAACAAGAACGCAGACACGCGCAAACACAGAGCCGGACCGGGCGAGGTCTTTGTGCGTGCACCCATGCCGTATTTCCTCCGTTTCAATCACGGTATCGGCATGCACACTGGATTTTTACCCGGATACCCAGCATCCCACGGCTGCGTAAGAATGCCTGACTTTATGGCACGCAAGTTTTATGAAAATGCCAAGATCGGCACACCTGTCATCGTCGAGTAGCCAGCCAACATCGTCCATTCCACCCAAGCGTTACCCATGGTTGTCTCTACTGTCCTCAACATCCACGCCCATGACCGTCCTGGCATCATGAGTTGTGTGTCCAACGTTATCACCGATTGCGGTGGTAACTGGATGGAAAGTCGGATGGCACGCCTGGCTGGACAGTTTGCAGGCATCGTGCGAGTAGAATCCGATCCTGATTCACTCGCAACCATGAAATCCGCTCTTGCGGATCTCGCTGAGCAGGGAATCCACGTACGCGTTCTCGACGAGGGTGACCTCTCTGATTACCCCTACACACGCTGCATGAAAATCGATATTTTTGGGAATGATCGCCCTGGTATCGTCAGCCAACTCACCAAGACAGTGTCCGCTGCTGGTGCCAATATCGAGGAACTCAATTCCGCTATTGCTGTCTCTTATACACATCTG
>JARFPV010000332.1 GCA_029288115.1 Akkermansiaceae bacterium
CAGACACATTTCTTCGATGCCGAACCCTTCGGGAAACGGAGCTTCAACATCAACGGTTGTGGCTTGGCGTTTTGCTCGAACAGCAAGTTTTTTCGTCCGTAGCTTTCTATCTCTTTCGCAACTTCACTCCCCTTGCGCACGAAACCGAACAAATGATCGTCGTGACCCTTTGCCGTCAGACGGTAGCAATCAAAATCGTCTTCATTACGGAACTCGAAGGCAAAAAAATGATCTGGGATGATATACAATCGCATATCCATTGGATCTGATGGGCGCTCGGCGATATAGGTTTCCCAATTGATTGGCTGATAACAAATGTCTGATTCCCAATCGACAACGAACTTCTCCGGACCAACCTGCTGAAGTACAAGAACTCTCTTCCCGCCACTATGCAATATCACCTCCGCCGTAACAAATGACTTAGTCTCCAGTGCCAATGAGCGGGTGCGTTCGAATCGCTCGAATTCCACAGGGCTAATCTGATGCGTTTGGTAATAATCTTTCATCAGTGGCTGCACCCTCGAAGAATGGCGAACGTGAGGAAGCATCTCATCCACCGTCGCTGCAGCCAGGTATCCCTTCGTGGCACGTTCCATCGCCGCCAGGGTTTTTTTCACGGCGATCGCCTCTTCCGCACGTTTGCGCTCCAAGTCCTCTTTTTCACGTATGATCGTTTCCAGTTCCGGCTGAGCCTCATACACCGTCATCGATGCCCAAATTACGAGCCCTGTGACGATAACTCCGGCAAGTACAAACCATCCCAGTGGAGGTACTTTCAGGGTGGAATTTCCCCAATGCTCCTCCGTGTCGACTTCTTCCTCGCCCTGATCCAGTATATCCGCGATATCGGGCTCGTAGGTCTTTGCTTCAAGGCGCGCATCATGATCGCGCTTGAGCACCTCAACAGGCTTACTCAGCCTTACTCCCAGCTGATTGTCCACATTAGCGTCGGATGCCACATCCTGCTCATCGAGAATGCGCAGCTTGGGGTTATCTCCACCACCTGTATCTTTATTTCTCATCCGCTCTATGTCTATTTAAACTAATTGCGGGATCGACGCAATCCCCTAACACCGTTAATCTTTTCGGGCGTGAGTTCAAAACTGGATATCCTCATTCTAACGGCAGGTTTTGGTGAAGGCCATAACAGTGCTGCTGGAAACCTCAATCTGGCACTCAATTCTCAGTGTAAATCCAGCTGCATGGACCCTTGCGCTCTCGGCGCTCCATTTCTCAATGAACGGCTCAGAAGTTTCTACCGGGGAGTGACCACACACGCACCTTGGCTGTGGCGCAGAATTTACCAGTCTACGGAAAAACAGGACTTTTCCCGCGAGAGGATCCCGATGATGAGGAAACCTGAGCAAAAACTGGAAGAAATCTTACGCGAGAAGCAACCGCGTGCCATCGTCAGCACCTACCCGCTCTACCCGTATTTTATCGAGCGTATTTTCAAACGTGGCGTCCCAAAGGTTCCCGTATTCACGGTTGTCACCGATTCGATTGAGATTAACGCCGCATGGCGTAAAGCTCCCACCGATTACTGGCTGGTGACAGATGAAAACACACGCCGTAGCCTTATCCAGCAAGGCCTGAACGAAACATCAGTCATCGAGACCGGATTCCCAGTGCATCCGCATTTCGCTGACATCGATCCCATTTCAGCAGATGATTCGCTAGAGCCATTTCGCGTGCTTTATTTCCCCACTCCGAAAAAACCTCACGTAAGGCGCATTGCACGTGAAATCCTCAATGCCACATCTCAGGATGTGCACCTTACCATTGTTCTTGGAAGAAATGTTCGCAGGCTGTATCGCCGAGCTCTGGAGATCAAACAAGAACATCCGGGGAAAGTAAAAATCAAAGGCTGGACCAAACGCGTTCCAGAGCTACTCACAAGCCATCACCTCGTGGTGGGAAAAGCAGGAGGAGCTACTGTTCACGAGGCGCTCGCCGCCGCCTGTCCCATGTTGATTCACCATCTCGTCCCGGGACAGGAGGAGGGCAATCTCAACTTGCTGAAACTGCTCAATGGTGGTCACCTCGCCGATTCGCCAGGCGGGCTTGCCAGCCATATCCGGGAAATGTTGGCCGACAAGGCAAATGGATGGAGAACGATGAAACGTAGCCTGTCGCGCGTCGCGCGCCCGTCCGCCGCTGACACCGCCGCCCGGTTCATTCTTAAACAGACCCCTGAACGACAAGACAACCAAATCACCTAACAATTATGGATTTTCTCTTTGATATCGGAAGTGTTATCGTTGGCGTAGATTTCATCCCCTCGCTCAAACAACTCATCCCGAATGATTTGAACGATGCTGATGACCGGCTTCATGTGCTGTTGGAGCGCAAAGATGAATTTGAAGCGGGACGCATCACACCCGACGAGTATTTCCCGTGGGCAGCACAAACGATAGGCTACTCCGGCTCCATGGAACATTTCATGGCTGCTTGGCTGGATATTTTCAGCCCCAATGAACCGATGTGGTCCTGCATCGAGGACCTCCACCAGAAAGGCCATCGGCTCATTTTATTTTCTAACATTAACGACCCTCACAAACAGCACCTATTAGAAAATTACCCGGTTTTCGAAAACTTCACCGGCGGTGTGTTCTCTTATCAGACCGGACATATCAAACCAGAACCTGAAATTTACGATTTAGCCATCAGACAGTATCAGCTCAACCCTGATCAGACCGCCTACATCGATGACCTCCCTGCCAATATCGATGCGGGCAAACGTGCCGGATTTTCCTGCCATCAGTACGATTCGAATAACCACGAGGCATTCTTGCAGTGGCTCGACGAATTATTGTGACAGGAATTCTTTTTTTGACATTGGGATTTGGTATTTTCGCCGATGGTGGTTAAAACTCCTCCATGCCGGAGGAAACCACCACCATGGATATCGAGGCAGTCGAGGCCGCCATCAGCAACCAGGACCAGCAAGAATTCCTCATCGCTGTGGAGGAATTGCACCATGCGGACTTGGCTTCGATTTACGAGGATATCAATGAGGATGAACGCGCCTTCTTCACTGAGCACATTGATACCGAAAAGTTTTCTCAGGTTTTACCCGAACTGCCGGACACCCTGATTGAGACATCTCTGGAAAGCTTCGAGCCAAACCAGCAAAAAGAAATTCTGTCGTCACTGCTCGACGATGACCGTGCTGACATTCTACAGGACGTCAGCTCTGAGGCCCGTAACCGCTATCTCGCACTACTCCGCCCGGAGGACATGGAGACTACACGTAGCCTGATGCGCTACGATGAGGACACCGCCGGTGGACGCATGACCACTCATGCGGCGCGAGTCAAGCTGGGCATGACAGTCAAACAGGCACTCGATGTCTTGCGTAAGGATAAAGATTCAACCGAGACGCTTGCCCGTATTTACGTGGTTGATGACGACGGCAGGCTCAAGGGAAAGATTCGCCTCCGCGAGTTAGCTTTCAGTCCCTGGGATGCTCTGATCGACGAACTTGTGGAGGAAGTTGAGCTATCCATCCTTGCCTCAGTGGACCAGGAGGAAGCGGCCCAGATGTTCACCAAGTATGACATGACCCTGCTACCCGTGGTCGACGAATACAGCAGATTGCTGGGTGTCATCACCCACGATGACATCCTTGAAATTCTGGAGGAGGAATCCACCGAGGATATCGAAAAAATGTCAGGTATCACCGGTGAGCAGTCCGAGGAATCCTACCTGAACACGCGAATACTCACACACTTCAAGCGCCGGTTCCCCTGGCTGCTTGTCCTGGCATTGCTCGCTATTTCATCGGGCTATGTGATGCTTCGTTTCGAGCACGTCCTGAGTAGCGTTTACTTGCTGGCTCTCTATCTTCCCATGGTAGTGGCAGCAGGTGGAAACACCGGCGGGCAAGCTGCCACCATGGTCATCCGCGCCATGTCATTAGGCT
>JARFPV010000378.1 GCA_029288115.1 Akkermansiaceae bacterium
GTGCAGCCAGACCTGGAAATGGTGTGTTTGAGGTGTAATAGAAAACAGAGAACAGAATGAGTAAAAGTCCTAGTATGCCGGCAAATTCACGATGACCACGGGACATGTTGAACCGGGAAGCAGACATAGCCAGAATCGAACCTAACAAAAGTTCCCACGCGCGAGCTGGCAAGAGATAGAAAGTGGCAGCGGGATAGGCATTTGCCCCATGGATACTCCACACAAAAGACCCTGCAGCAATAATGAGAATTATGGGAAAAGCCTTTTTTGTTTTCTGCAGAGAGATTAGCAGCAGAGGAAAAATGAAGTAAAACTGCTCTTCGACGGCTAGTGACCAAGTATGTAATAAAGGTTGGTGCTCTGAAAGTGGAGCGAAATAGCCATCTTGGAGCCAAAAATAAAAATTAGAAACCATCGTGGACTGGGCGACGAGTTCTTTTCCGAACGGGCGGAATTGTGGCGGATAAAGGACGCATGTAGCAGCTACGACAGTAAACAGAACGACAACCGCGAGTGCAGGAAGAATGCGCCTGATCCTTCGCTCCCAAAATCTCAACATGCTGAATGAGTCACTCTCGGATTCTTTGAGAATGATGGATGTGATGAGGAAGCCCGAAATCACAAAGAACACATCCACTCCCACGTATCCTCCCGGGCACCCGATATTCAGATGAAAAAGCAGCACCGGCAATACAGCTAGCGCACGCAGACCATCAATGTCCGGGCGGTAGCGGAACTTTGGGTTGGAGTAGGAATTACTCATGCTGGGATGCCGGATAGCCTAATGTTTCTGCAAGGGCAACAGGCAACTGTTCATTGAATATGTCGTCATTTGCCTCGAACCATTCGCGTGCTCGTTCACCGTAGAGTTTTTTATTCTCGGCAGGCATTTGGAGAAGCCGTGTAATATTTTGTTCCAGTTTCTCGGGATCGATGTGGAAATTGATTCCCATATGGCGTGGCTCGTTCTTTGCGTAGGGCACGGGTATGCCTGTTGCCGGGGTAACCAACTCGTTCATCGGGGGGGCGTCAGTGGTAATAACGACAGCCCGGCAGCTCATCGCCTCGACGATGTAGTGACCCCATCCTTCAGAGAGGGAGGTGCAGAGGTGGATGCCGTGGGAATTCAAGTGTCGTTTGATTTCCTCATGCGGGATATAGTCGGTGATCAGGTTTACGTTATCGGGTACAGAATCCGGGGCGTTATCCTTGCATTGCACAAGGGTGAGGAGAGGCCAATCGGGGTGTTTGTTCCAGAGTTTAAGAATGGTTTCAGTGCCTTTGAGTGTGCTTCTTCCAGCGAGATGAAAAAACGACTGGTAGTCCTTTGTTACTGATTCATCGAGCATGTTCTCCGAGGTGAAGCCGATGTATTTCGTGTCTCCATACTTGGAGAAAATTTCCTCAGCGTGGCGGCTTTTGCACAGGATGGTGTCGATTCTTTTGAGCCGATTAATATGCCGTTCTGGAAATCGCTCCTGATTAGGGATGATGAGATTTTTTTTTGCCGTGCTGAGCCATCGAGGAAAGATGCGCTCAAGGAAAATGTTGGCATCGAATTTGGGTTTGCCAGGGAGCAACGCCCGAAGTGGTGAGATACCACGGCAGTGGGAAACGGTTACATGATGCCCTGCATTGGTCAGACACCGGTGCACAAGATCCACATCGCGATCCAGCCCTACGCCGTTCGTTCGTGCGATGATGTTTACAGTCGCCATGATGTTAGGATCTTTTTT
>JARFPV010000422.1 GCA_029288115.1 Akkermansiaceae bacterium
TCCATCAAATTCAGCAATGACATGGTCATTGACGGTAAAGTTGAAGGTGAAATCTCCTCAGACAAAGGTAAAGTCACCATCGGTGAGAACGCCTACGTCAAAGGTGACGTCAAGGCTGGCGAGGTGAAGCTCTTCGGAAAAGTCCAAGGCACCATCACTTCTGAGCGCTGCGAGCTCAAAACCAAGTCCAAGCTCGACGGTGACATCAAAACCAAGATGCTCTCCATGGAGGAAGGTGCCGTGCTTTCTGGCCGCACTGACATTGGCGGCTAACTGGTCCGAACAACAATTTTTGATGAAGCCGGTGTCTCAGGACATCGGCTTTTTCGTGTACAAAGCTGATTATTCAGCGATCTCTCCGGCGATTTCAAACCATTCGTCACCCAGGCCTTCCTGTCCTTCGGGCTGGGGTTTTCCTGCGCGGGCATACCAGTAACCAGCGTTACCCAGATCACCCTCAACCCTGTGGAGGTGTGCGTGGATCCACGCCCAGGTAGGGTCATCTCCGTCCTGACACATGTCGTGAGCTTCATGCCACCGACCCGCACGCGCGAGCCAAAGTGCCTTGAGATCATCACTCAAGTTTCCAGGTGGCGTGCCACCACTCGATGCAGATTCTGCCAATTGCTTTGCATTCATACTTCATACTTACCTCGACATGACTTACGGAGCAAGATGGTTTTAAGAAAAAGCAGGCATCAGCCATTCAGCAGGTCGAGCATCTCGGACTCGTTCAAACCTGTCATCAGTGGACGTGCATCATCTTCTGCTTCTCCAATCGCTGCGCTGGTCATCGATTTTTTCTTTTCCTGAAGCTTGAGGATTTTCTCCTCCACAGTTCCCCGAGTGATCAGCTTGTAGATTGTGGCTGGTCGGGTCTGCCCGATGCGATGAATTCGATCGGCAGCCTGCGCCTCGACCGCTGGGTTCCACCAAGGGTCAAAGAGCACCACGGTATCGGCAGCCGTTAGAGTGAGTCCGTAGCCACCCGCTTTTAGGCTGATAAGAAACACCGGAGGCCCGTCCGGTTTCTGGAAACGATCCACCACAACTGCCCGGTCACGCGTGGCACCATCAAGATAGGCGTAATCAACACCCTCGGTATCGAGTTCATTCCTAATCAGAGAAAGCATGGAGGTGAACTGGCTAAACACGAGCACCCGGTGATCGCCACGTTGAGCTTCTTCTAACAATTCCATCAGCCTCGCGAGTTTCACCGAAACATCAGCGAGCGGTTTTTCACCCAGCTCTTTATCCAACAATCTCAAATCGCAACAACTTTGACGAAGTCGCAGCAAGACGGTCAGCATCTGCATACGCGCGCCATCGGCTCCCGACTGCTGGCGCAGGGCATCCACCTTCTCGGCACCGTGTCTGAGAATGGATTGGTAATGGTCCCGTTGCATCGGTGAGGGATCGCACCAAACCACGTTCTCGATCTTGGGCGGCAAATCCTTAGCCACCAGAGACTTGGTTCGCCGAAGCATGAATGGCTCTGTGCGCCAGCGTAGTCGCTGCAGTGCCGCACGACTTGCTTGATCGGGAGACTCAGACAAGCATGGCAGTTCGTACCGCCTCCGGAAGTCTTCCCTACCACCGAGGTATCCCGGCATGAGGAATTGGAAAATCGACCACAGATCACGCACGCTGTTTTCCACCGGGGTTCCGGAAATGGCGACTTTTGCTGCGGCCTGCATTTTTCTCGCTGCCTTCGCCGCCAAAGTGTCTGGGTTGCGAATAGCACTCGCTTCATCAAGCACCAAGGCACTCAGCGGCAACTTCCGGTAAACATCCACATCCCGATCTAACAACGCATAACTTGTCACGATGACATCCGCCGCGTGCAGCACCTCGAAGTAGTCTTTTCTCTTCGTTCCATGCATCACCAGCACATTCATGCCCGGGAAAAATTTCGTCACCTCATCACGCCAGTTCCCCAACAATGTGGCCGGGCACACAACCAACGCTGGCTCGGTGTGTGTTCTTTTCCAGAGCGCCAGAAACGTCAGTGTCTGCAACGTTTTACCCAGCCCCATGTCATCGGCAAGCAACGCAGCACCCTCTCCTGACGCCCGTCTGTAGAGCCATTCCACTCCCTCCTTTTGGTAGGCACGCAGAGTTTCGTCCAAATCATCGGGCAATGGCGGCACTTCGATCTGTTGTCCTACAACCGATTGACCACCGCTGTAATGATTGCGAAGTTGCTCGAGATAGGCGGTTTGTTCCTGTGAAAAATAATACCGCCCGTCGTCTTGTCGCGGATCGGTATCAAGCAGAAACCCATCCATGACCTCAGCATCAAACTGGGAAATAACGGCTTTCCCTCCACGAGGAAGTTTCAATGTTCGGCTTCCCGATGCCAGTAGTCTGCGCACGGATTCACGGTCAAGTGGCTCGCCACCGCATTGCCATGACACGTCGCACGCAAGCCAGTCGGTGCCACTGCCCGGACTCCCCTGCCCACCTCCAACGAAATCGATTTTCGGCTCGATTCTCCCCAGTCCAGACTCAACGTGCACCAGTTTCTCATCCGTTTCCACAAACCATCTTTCCCTGAGTTTTGGCAGCGATGATGTTAGGAAATCAACCGTCTCATCTTCACCACGAAGATACATCATCCCGGTGGCGTCCAGTGGCTGGAATCCGTCACGCATCAATCGAGCGATTGCTTCACGTTCATACTCGGGATCACGCAGTAACCAGACACCATCGTCGGATAAGACCGGAAATCCGGAAACCGGCATGCCCGAGGTGGGCAGAGGCACTCTGACATCACCTGGATAAATCGCGGTTAGTCGCGCTTGTAACGCACGTGTGGATCCGGCGATCTGCAGTTCGATATCCGGCTCATATTCACGGATTTCCAACCCTCCAAGACCTTCCGGCAACTGATAAACCCGGTCGAGGCCATCGAGTGCTTTTACAAAAACTGAAGTCTCCAGATGCAGCCAATCTCCGCCGGCAAGATCAGCCGATCCCATACCAACACGTCCGAGGTTTGTCGGCTTGGCTTCCTGGTCAATCACCAGATGTTTGTTTTCGGCATCCCATAACGCCAGTCGATCACCCACAAGGACGAATGACTCATCTTCAGCGATGCGCAGCCATATCATCTCGCCGCCGTGCTCGGCATCAAGCTCCAGCTCAATCCTTGGCCTGAGATGGGCCAACGAGACCTCCATCTTATCATTGCCGCTCCATACTGAGCTGTGGCCTGCTATCGCATGGTAAAAACGCTCTACCTGTGGTTCAGGTAGAGCGAGCATCGTGGCGCCTGTTTGCCCAGTGTGCTTCTGAAGCCACAGCGCGAGAGCGAAATCCGACTGTGTCAGTTCATCCGCCGGGCGCTTTGATTGCTGCAGCTGGATGGTGCGTAACCCTTCATCGGGAAACTTCGGGGAAAGGCGCACATCGAGCGGGATAACCTCAGGCTGTGGCGCTTCGTCTTGCGGGCTAGCAATTTGCTTTTCCACCTCTGGTTTGGGTTGCAAAACAGTCGCCATCAACACGGCAGCGGCATGCTCGCACATGGCTCCAGTTCGGCGGCTCATGGTACACGGACAAAGATTTTTCACCTCGGTACGGCTCATCACCTTCACCACCACACGCATGGGTTTTTTCCCTTGGCCGACGACTGCCTGATAAACTCCATTGTTCTGCTTGAGCTGGTTGACCTTGCCGAGTTTCACCAACGCACGTGCCTCGCGGAACACCCGCCCACCAGCGGCCTCCCCTATCCATTTTTCAGTAATTTCCACCGGCCCGTCTGTTCGCATTCCGCGCATATGCTGACTCAATGTGGATACAGTGCAATGACACGTTTACATTCTCTGCGTTTTTAGCTTTGGGGAAGCCTGAGAATTGTGCATCTTTAACGTCCGCCGCTGCAGAATATACCGCCCCTAACTCGTCGCCTTTTCCGTCCGATTATGAAAATCATCTCCATTGCGAACCAAAAAGGAGGTGTGGGTAAAACCACCACCGCCATCAATCTCTCAGCTGGACTCGCAGCACGTGGGCAGAGGGTGCTCCTCATCGATCTCGACCCTCAGGCAAATGCTACGAGCGGCATCGGCCATGAACCCGACGGCGAGGAGTCCATGTATTACCCACTGATCGGTGAATCCACGATTGAGGAAAAAATCATCCCATCCCGTCTCCCCAACCTCTCACTGATCCCCTCCGGAATGGATCTGGCTGGCGTGGAGATTGAACTCGCACGTATGGACGATCATCTGATGCGCCTGCGTAACCTACTCTCCGGATACAAAAAGCATAACGGCTTTGACTTCTGCATCCTCGACACACCGCCATCACTCGGAGTGTTGATGACCTCCGCGCTAGCGGCTGCCGATGAAATCCTGATCCCACTTCAATGCGAATGGTTTGGCCTCGAGGGGCTGGCAAAAATCGTTCAGGTCATCGAGCAAATCCGCGACACCGGAGCTAACTCAGACGTCGTTCTCGAGGGTATTCTGATGACCATGTATGATGGTCGCACCAACCTCTCCCGGCAAGTTGTCGAGGAAGTGGCGAACTATTTCCCAGCCCAGCTCTACAACACCGTCGTGCCACGCTCCATCCGTATCGGTGAGGCACCGAGCCATGGAAAAACCATCTTTGAGCATGACCCGGGAGGCACGGGAAGCCAAGCTTATGGCAAGGTTGCCGACGAGTTTTTGGCGCGCCATGCGGTTTGTGGACCACCGATCGCTGCTCAGGCGTAGCAGTTTCCGAAAAAAATCAGGTGCAATCCTCGCATCTCGGTGTATAGATTATGTCTATATTCTTACACAGGTATGGTACTCCACGGAATCAAAGTCGTCGTAAATCGCACGGGCCTCACCGCACACGTTCTGCGTGTGTGGGAGAAACGCTATGAGGCCGTCACCCCGCAACGGACCGACACCAATCGGCGCTTGTACACGGATGATGACATCAAGAGGCTACAGAACCTCGTTTTGCTAACACGTGCCGGGCATTCGATCGGACAAATTGCATCCCTCAGCGATGATGAGATTGATGATTTGGTCAAAGCCGCCGACAAGGTAACCCACCTGAAGCCGCCGACGGCTGATCAATCTGTGCCTGGGTACATTGAGGAATGTCTGAAAGCTGTACGGAAATTTGATCAATCAAGGCTTGAGAAAATCTTTGATAATGCGATTCGCGACCTTGGCTACTCTGGTTTGATCAGCCAGGTTCTCCTGCCTTTCATCCAGAGAATTGGTACGGAGTGGCATGATGGGAATATCACCACGGCTGACGAGCATGCCGCAACGAGCTTCATCAAGGATTATCTCACCCAGAGGATGTCGGCTTATGCAGCGACAACAAATGCTCCTACCCTGCTGGTGACAACCCCCTCGGGTCAACTGCACGAGCTTGGTGCATTCATCGCCTCATGCCTCGCCCGCAAGTCAGGATGGCGGGTTATTTATCTTGGAGCATCACTACCAGCGGATGCCATTGCCGGTGCAGTGGTGCGCTCCGAAGCATGCGCGGTGCTGTTAAGCATCATATATCCAGTTGATGATCCAGCGCTCCCTAAGGAACTCATACAACTACGCAAGCAGCTCCCTCAAAAAACGACCATACTTGTCGGAGGTGACGGTATTTTTTCCTACGAAGAAACGTTACATGAGATTGGTGCTACGATTGTCCATTCCATTCCGGACCTTGAGAACCATCTGGGTGCGTTGAGAAAAAAACCACCAAGTAGAAAAAAAATCTGAGTCACGCGGGAGACTCCACCTCCCTACTTACGGGGAATATTTCCGAGTGCCGGAATCAGGGGGATTTTAACGGCGAAAGGTGCCACCGAGACACCACCACTGAGGCCAAGAAAGCTCAATTCGATTCCCTCTCGCACTCCTAGTGCCAGCCCTACAAGTGGTGTCTGAAGCTCCAACCCGCTACCTCCGGCAGTTTTTCCCAGATAAAATCCGTGTTCCTTACCCACTGCATTGTGTCCCAGCTGCGCTGAAACACCGTCGACCTCACGGATCAGTTTTTCAGCAAATGTATTACTGTTCGGTCCGGGCCATGGGCGGTAAACGCTAGCGTCATAGCGCGCACCAAATTTTACAATATCGCGCACAAAATCTGGGTTACCCTCTGCGCGACTCTGGGAAAGAATTCTTACGCGCTCCCCCCAGCGCTTCTTCGCGTGCACAGTCTTGTCACTGATCGTGTGGTGGAGCATTCCGCTCGTTGGACTAACAATTTCAATTCTTCTCCATGGTGAATCCACATCCGGCCTGTAATCCACCCAGCTATGTTTTGCGAGTCGTGCCACCAGCGGCTCGCCCTTTGGGATGCGCACGTCCTTGACCACAATCAACGCGTCCGGACATATGGTTTGCTTTGAAGAGCAGCTCACAGCCATGGCTGCGAGCGAGCAGAGAATTAACTGCTTCACAACATTCATGATCATGACAGTCGGTCTAGTAATTTGTTATGGATGCCACCAAATCCACCGTTGCTGAGTACGGCGACAGTGTCACCCTCCTTACTCTCCTGCGCGACGAGTGCGACGATTTCATCCACGGTTTCGCAGTACCAGCACTCTGTGTCAGCAGCCTTCACGTCTGCAACGAGTTTTTCCGGATCGAGCCGTTCGTCCTCGGCGACTTTTTCAGGGTCAGGAACTGCAGGCACCACGGCGAGGTCTGCCTTGCCGAGGGCGGCGGCGAGTTCGTCCTGGAAAATATTTCTGCGTGTCGTGTTTGATCGCGGCTCAAAAATCACCCAGAGTCTCGACCCCGGATACTGCTGGCGCAGGCTATCCACAGCGAGACCAATCGCCGTAGGGTGGTGGGCAAAGTCATCGATTACACGCACACCACCTGCGACGCCTCTTACTTCTTGGCGACGTGCAATACCCTCAAAGGTCATCAACCCATCACGAATCTGATCGGGAGAAAACCCAGAAAAGCGCGCGGCGCATATGGCCATCGCGGCGTTTCGCACGTTAAACTCACCTGCCATCGGCAAGGAATAGGTCTCACCATCGAGAGTGAAGGTCGTCAGCTCGCTACCGTAGTCGATGTCTGTGATCCG
>JARFPV010000461.1 GCA_029288115.1 Akkermansiaceae bacterium
CCCCGTAGGTGGTGCCTCCCTTAATGCCACCGCCAGCGAGAAACATGGCACCGCTCTTGGTGTGGTGGTCGCGCCCAGTGCCTTGGCTCATGGGAGTGCGGCCGAACTCGCCGCCCCAGATCACCAGCGTATCTTCCAGCATTCCGCGTTGCTTTAGGTCTGTGATGAGTGCCGCTGTGCCCTGATCGACATCCTTCGCGCGATCCTTGATTTTCTTGGCAATGTTTCCGTGGTGATCCCAGCCAGTGTGGTAAAGCTGTACAAATCGGACGCCTCTCTCTGCCATTCGGCGTGCCATCAGACAGTTTGAAGCAAAACTTCCGTTAGGTTTATCCTCGGCGCCATAAAGCTCTCGGGTAGCGGTGCTTTCAGTGGAAAAATCAGCAACATCGGGGACACTCGACTGCATTTTGAATGCGAGCTCATACTGCGCGATACGCGTTCGGACTTCCGGATCGCGGGCATGTTCTCCATAGAGTGAGTTCAGTGCCGACAGGCCATCCAGGGTGTCGCGTTGAATCGATGGCTTGATCCCCGCTGGTGAGTTGAGATAGTTCAGTGGGCTGCCAGAGGAATAAAATTCCACGCCTGAATGCTTGCCTGGCAGGAATCCGCTGTTCCAAGCGACTTGCGGTACTGGTTGTCCTTCGGGGCCTGATCGCATTACCACGAAATCAGGAAGGTTGCTGGCAATGTTTCCGAGACCGTAGGAAACCCAAGAACCCATACTTGGCCTGCCAGTGATTGCTGTGCCAGTGTTCATAAACATATGCGCCGGGTCGTGATTGACCTGATCCGTCTGCTGGGTGCGGACGATGCAGATGTCGTCAGCAATTTTCTGAATGTTTGGAAGCAAATTGGAGATGTTCTGACCCGATTTTCCACAGCGCGTGAACTCCGATTTACTACCAAAACACTTCAGCTCAGAATTCTGCAGGAAGGCCAGCTTTACTCCTTTTGTTAGGTCTTCAGGCATTGCCTGGCCATTGCGTTTGCGCAGCTCGGGTTTGTCATCGAAGGTGTCAAACTGACTTGGACCACCCGCCATGTATAGAAATATAACCCGTTTCGCTTTGCTTCTGTAGTGTGGCAGCTGAGTGAAGGGAGTGTCCTGCGCCATGAGTTGGCTCAGTGCGGTTCCGGCAAGCCCGGTGGACATGCGGTTGAGAAAATGGCGGCGTTTCATGACGGGAATAGGAGATTCTTAAGTGACGGCACGGGTTACGACCTTGTGATGAATTCGTGAAGGTTGAGAATCATTCTGGCCGTATTGGTCCAAGCGGCATGCTCGCTCGAAGATAGAGTAGGTTCGTTTCGAGACTGACCTATCTTCAGAAGATCCATAGCCTCATCAGGATACTTCTGGTAATGTGCCTTCCATTTCTTGAGGTGAGTCTCAAGGATTGCTACTTCCTTTTTTGAAGGGGCGCGCTGGAGAGCGAAATCAAACATGTTCTTGAATCGGGCTGCATTGTCATGCGCGGAGAGCATGGTTCGCCGTGCGAGTAGGCGGGAAGCCTCGATGTAAGTGGGGTCATTAAGCATCGCTAATGCCTGACCCGGAGAGTTGGTGATCGCCCGTTGAGCGATGCACTCCTGCCTCGTTGGGGCATCAAAGGCAAGCATGGATGGGTGTGGGTTCTGCCGTTTCCAGTACGTGTACAAGCTGCGCTGATATTGGTTGCCTCCTAGATCCGTATCCCAAATTTGATATCGGCTACCTAGCATGATTTTATTCGATTTTTTCCAGTAAGCGTCCGGTTGATAGGGGTAAAATGACTTGACGGGAATCTTCTCCGTTTTCTTCAAAACTCCGGCAGCGGACAGTGCCGTGTCACGAATCTCTTCCGCGCCGAGGCGATGCCTCGACTGGTGAGTAATCAGGCGGTTCCTGGGATCAAGAACCGCCACTTCACGATTTGGAATCGATGAGAGTTGATAGGCCTCAGCGGAAACCATTAGACGGATCATATGCCGCACGTCCCACCCGCTCTCAATGAACTCTGCTGCCAGCCAGTCGAGAAGATCAGGGTGTGATGGCCAATCACCTTGGTTGCCAGAATCGACCAAGGACGCACTAATGCCTCGGCCATAAAATTGATGCCACAATCGGTTTACAAAAACGCGAGCTGTCATGGGGTTATCAGGTGCTGTTAGCCAGTTAGCCAAATCCAGGCGGGTAAGTAATCCATGTTTCGAATTGTCATCGGTGAAATAGGCAGGGAAGGCGGGGTCTAACCGGGGTCCCGAGTTGTCCATGAAGTTTCCTCGCTTACGTAGGCGTGTCGTTTTCCTCGGGCCAGTCTTGCTGACTAAAGTTGTTTCGCAATTACGTCGGAGCAGCGCCAACTGACGGAGTAGGCCATCTAATTTTACGACTAAGTCGGGGCGCTTGCTCTCTGCGAACGCGATTCGGATTACTTTCTCGTGGATGGCCCGGCGGTCTTTTTTTGCAGTGTTCACGGAAGAACCGACCAAGGTAGGAAACTTATTCCGGTCATCACGGTTGAGTGGTAGTTCCCACCAGTAGCGGATCAGTGAGTTATGAATGCCGTTCAGAAAAGCATGGTGCGGGTCGGTAAGATACCCGCTGTTTCCCCAAGTCACTTTGCCACAGACATGCAGCCATGCCATGCCAGCGGTTGCGTATGGCATCTTTGGGATTTTATTGGCGGGAATATCAAATCTAACACGTTTCCCTGCCTGTGGCAGATCCCCGAGGCGGACGAGTTTCTTGGGATTGAGCCATGGGTAAACTTTTTTCAGCAGTGGGTGATCCTTCGGTCCCCAGTAGAAGGTGGAGTGGTATTCTTGGTGCCATCCGACACGACCGTAGGCTCCGTTGGTGAGCTGAATGGCGATCAGCTCCGGCGTGTCCGCTGGATCCAGTGTTGCCTCCACGTAATAGCCCTTGGCCTTTCCGGCTGCCGGATCTGAGTTCAAAAATTCACCCGCTGAATGACGATGTAGCTGGTTTGCAGCAACGGTTGTGACTCGTCCATCGGGCGTGATCGTGAAATCTCCCTTGATCACCTTTGCGGCTGACAATGTCGCCGGCACCCACTCCCAATCGACTGTGCCCTTCTTCTTTTTTGTAGCGTTGCTCTGATTGAGGAATTCCTTTTCCCAGGCTGCGATTTCTTCAGGATCTGCCTTAACGCTGTATAGTTCCTCTCGCAGTGCCTCGACCATGGCACTGAGTTTTTTATCTTTTTGTACATTGGCCACCTCCTCATGTAGATAATGAATGGGCACTCGCCGGTCTCCTGGCTGATAGACGCCCACTTCTATAAGATCATCGAAAAACGCTCCGAGTGCGTAGTAGTCTTTAGCTGAAATGGGATCATACTTGTGGTCATGGCACTCTGCACATCCAGTTGTCGCGCCAAGCCAGACGGTGCCCAGAGCTCTAACATGCTCGCCTTTCAGTGCATGCAGCGCCTCCTTTTCAATCACGCCTGCTTCACTATTCGTTTTGACCAGTCGATTGTAGGCCGATGCCACCAATGCATCTTGTGTCGGGTTCGGCAGAAGATCGCCGGCGAGCTGCTCGCGGGTGAACCGATCAAATGGAATATTGTCACGGAACGCCTTGATGACGTATTTCCGGTAGTGGCCGGTGGCGATCGGTTCGTCACTGACCATGCCTGATGAGTCAGCCCAGCGCACGAGATCTAACCAGAGCAGACCCTGGTGCTCAGCGTATTCCGTTGATTTGGTCCAGCGGTTTACAAATTCAGCATATTTGGCGAGCGAGTGATCGTTATTAAATTCAGCGACCTCCTTCGGGGTTGGCGGTAGCCCCCGAAGATCAAAACTCAATCGCCGAATCAGGACGCGCGGATCGGCTTTAGCCACAGGTGAGACACCATGCTCATTCCATGTTCGTTGCAAAAAAGAATCGATTGCACCTTTCTCGCCGAATTCCGGAACTGCAGGGCGTTTCAGTTTTTTGTATGCCCAGTGCTCTTCATACTTCGCTCCCTGATCAATCCAAAGCTGTAGTGTTTCCACCTGCGCTGCCGTAAGTTTATAGATAGAATCGGCAGGGGGCATCACCTCATCCGGATCACTGGAGGTGATTCGCTTGATTAGCTCTGAGGCTTTGGCGTTGCCCGCGATAATCGCAGACTCCTTCGCACCCTCTTCGGTATCAAGTCGCAGATCCGCTTCCCGCTTGTCCTTGTCAAAGCCGTGGCAAATAAAACAATTCTCCGAGAGAATGGGGCGAACCTCACGATTGTAGCTGACTACTCGCTCTCCTCCTTGAGTGATGCCAAGAAGCGACACGAACGAGATCGGTAGCAGATAGAGAATTCGAATCATGAGATCAAAATAATGGCATGGATTTTTGAAAAGGTATTGGACTCGCTTTGCATATATTTGTATTAATTCGGCATCAATGTAGAGACAAATATAGACGCTGAGGCACTTCAAGTGCAGTTTTTCCAAGATCTTAGGAGTGTAGCCGATATTGTCCGTTTATTGGACTGGACTCCGGAGGTGCATTTTTTCGCCAAAGATCGGGATGGACGTTTTATGGCGGTGAACCGCTCGTCTCTAGATCGGCATGGGCTGACTTCCGAAAGCGAGATCATCGGCAAAACAGATTTTGATTTCCATCCTCCCTCAATGGCTGCCGCCTATGTGGAGGAAGATCAGCGTGTGATGAATTCCGGTAAACCCCTACCCGAACAACGCTGGCTCGTCTATGATAGTGCCGGAGTTCAACGCTGGTACCTTTCAACCAAGCATCCGCTGTTCGGGCAGGCGGGAGAAGTCATTGGAATTGCCGGGCTGATGAGACCCCTCGCGAACTCGCCATTTTTATACGCGGAGTATTCCACACTGAAACCCGCCGTGGACTGGGTTTTGGAACATTATCAGGAAAAACTCATGATTTCTGATCTGGCAAAAATGGTCAGGCTTTCGGTGAGCCAGTTTGAACGCAAATTCAAGGCTCAGTTCAAGATTTCGCCCACCCAATTTATTATACTCGCCCGAGTGAATGCAGCCCGTGCCTTACTCGCCCAACAGACTGAATCTCTTGGTGACGTTGCACAACGATGTGGTTTCTATGATCAGAGTCAGTTCAGCCGAATATTCAAACGGGAAACCGGCATTACTCCAAAGGAATACCGGAATTTTTTCCGATGAAGCTATCGCAGCAAGTTGCATCGATGAGTGGATACGCTGGCCTGGTGCGGAAATCAGCCAGGCCTAGGCCCCTTTGGGTGTAGGTCGCTAACATGTTTTTGCTGGTCTGGTAAAGCGGTAGCACTATGGTGGTGGGGAATTGACTGAATGGTTAGCCAACCGAACGCTGGGTATCAGGCGGATGAGACTCGTGATGCGTGTGGTTGCTTTCACTGTTCTGGTCACGAAATCCCCATTTCGCATCGCTTCCTAGAAGTCGATCCATTATGCGCTACGCCATTTTTTCAGATGCTCACGGTAATCTCAGGGCTTGGGAAGAAGCTCTGGCGGATATCCGTGCGCAGCAGGTGGATGTGCTGATTTGCCTGGGAGATGCTGTTGGCTATGGGCCGAAGCCTGAGGAGGTGCTGGGAGGGATCCGGGCGGTGACGAAAAACTTTATCATCGGCAACCATGAGGCCGCCGCAGCCGGGATGATGGACTATTCGATCTTTAACGATAATGCCAAGCATTCGGTCGAGTGGACCAAGCAGGCCCTGTCTGCTGAATCACACGAATATCTGAAGACAGTCCCGCTTGCGATCGAAGCGGGGGATATCTTGTTTGTTCATGCTGAAATCACGGAACCCGGACGTTTCGAATACATCGATGATCAGGAAAAAGCGCGTGAGAATTTTACCAACTCCAAGCATTTTGTCACCTTTGTCGGACATACCCACCATCCGAAAATTTTTCAGCTCGATGGCCGTGGCAGAGTGAGTGAACTTCCCGATCAAAATCGACCGCTCGATCCATCCTGCCGATACATTGTGAACGTTGGTTCCGTTGGTGAGCCTCGCAATGAGAATGACCTGCGTGGTGTGTATGTCATCTACGATTCCGAAACCCGGGAAATCGATTTCCGAAGGGTCGCATTTGATATTGAAGCGTATCGCGCAGAGCTGGAATCCACTACCCTAAACATCAAGCCATTCTTCCTCCAGTGCTATGAATACCAGACTGCCGAGGCCCAATTGGCGCCACCTATCAGCGACGCCCTGACACCGGCAATGGAGGCCCCCGCAGTAATGACTTCCCCGGTCACTCAGGATACAGGGCCAGTTACGCTCCATATTCCAAGCGATAACCGGGCGTTCCAAGGCACTACTTCCCTGAGCGGAAATGAGAAGAAGGATGGGTCACGACTGGCGCTACCACTGACCTTGATCAGCGTGATCGTGCTCGGATTGATTGCCTGGGGTGTCATGCACTTCAGGAGTCAGGAACCAGACGCTTCACTGGCGCAAGTAGAAGATACTTCACAGGCCATTGCTGAACCGAAATCTATTCCCCAACCACCCGATCCCACTACGGATCCTCCCGAATCTATTCCGCCCCCGGTGAAACCAGAACCAGGTCAGCCGACAACCGCACCGGATACTGTCGCCAAACGAGATCCGAAACCCGTCGCCCCTCCGACGAAACCCAAACCTGATCCCAAACCCGTCGTAGTCCCTGAGCCAAAACCCGATCCAACGGTAGCGTGGTGGAGGATGGAACCTGATTCCGTGGGTGAAAAATTGATCGACTCAACAAACAAATCGTCGCTTCCGGTGTTAGCGTCCGGAAAGACGATTGGGATGATCGCTCCCTCTGCTCTTCCACCCCATGATATTACAAATACCGCAGCTATGAGCCTCGGGGTTTGGGCCGAACCAAGTCCCTCAGGTAAGTTCGCCTTGCGTGCTGATCGTTCATTCACCTTTGAAGGTTGGTTTCTGGTTGCGCGCTCTGATAAAGCGATTTTCCTTGCCGGTACGCGCAGTGGTGATGCCAATGACAAGCAGGGATGGCACATCGACATCCGATCTAACGGGCAGATGTGTTTTTTCTACGATAATGGTCCGCAAATAATTCAGGCGCTCAGTGAAAAGCTCCCCATTGCCGATCTCAAACCCCATCACTTTGCCGCAGTCTGGGACCACGATGCTTCCGCCGGTGCTGGCGAAATGCAGCTCTACATCGATGGTAAACAGGTGGCCACAGCCAAGGTTCCCATGGCCAAGATCCCACCGGCCCAGGCTAATCCATTCAGCATCGGATCACCGAAGAACCCGCCGAAAGTCGGACTCGATGAAGTTCGTTTTACTCGTGGAGTTTTGAGGATTTCAAAGCGACTTCGCCCTATGCCTTCGTTACTGGTGGAGAATGGATTGGTCTTGAATCTGGTGGGTGATGCCTTGGTGAAAATCGCTAAAAGCGTGAAGGCGCCACATCGACCGAAGCCGATTCAACTTGGTGGTGTCGATTTGCTGCGATTTGATGGTAAGGACGATTTTATAACGATTAAGGATAGTAGTGCCTTGGACCTGAAAGCATGGACGGTCATTTCCGTGGTGCGTCCGCTCCGTGGCCCGGGGGTTGTGCTTGCTAAAAATGACGACAAGAGCACGTTGATCAATTACAGGTTGCAGGTCGGTGCGGATGGCAAGGTGGGAGCGGTGGTGCGCGGACCGGGCCATAACCAGGTTCACCGTGTTGCGAATGTGAAGCTGATGAAACGCTATTCGGTGGTGGCCGCTCGCTATGACCCGACGGCACACGGTGCAAAAAGAATCACCATCAGTGTGGATGGTGTCCCGGCTTCCTCCTATAGCCTGGAGTTAGCAAAAGGCCCGCTGGGCCCAACTGTCCACAATGCCCCATTGCTGATCGGTCTTCAGCCGGGCAAGCAACCTCGTGCTTTCAAAGGTGATATAGGAGGGATTCTGCTCTACAACCGGGCTCTGGGTGATGGTGAACTCCAAAGCACCTCCAAGTGGCTGATGGAGAAGGTGTCCGCAGCCAAGTCCGCTGTGGCTAACAGAACCACTAAACCAGCGGCCAAACCGAGCGCGGTGGTGGGTGCCAAGGACGCCGTCGTTTTCCTGATAGCAGGCGAGGCCAATGCCAGTGGCATAGCAGCATTTTCCCCGCAAACGAATGCCCAAGCGAAAATGCAGGAAAAGCACCCGACGAATCCCAAAACCACCGCTGCAGAAGTGGGGATACCCACTTCTGCGAACCATTTCCCCCGTAGTCATATCTGGAAGCCGCTCAAGGGCCCCTTCGAGAAATTGATACCTGGGCAGAACCTTCAGGCTGGCTGGGATCCCAAGCGGCACGGCATCGAGCTTCCCATGGCGCTGCTGCTACAGAAAAAATACCCCACAAACGACATCTACTTCATCAAGCATGGCCCCGCAGGGGCTAGCCTGCACACCAAGTGGAGAGCGGGTCAGGGGTCCGAGTATAAAAAATTCCTTCGGCAATACACACCTGCCATGGCCCATCTGAAAAAACATTATCAAAAGGTCCATGTCCTCGGGCTCTACTGGGACCAGGGCGAGTCGGACGAAAAGCAGGCACGCCAATACGAGGGTAACCTAAGCAAGCTCATTGATGCGTTGCGTAAAAAAACCGAACAGCCTGATCTCCCGATTTACTTACGCGAGCAGGGGATCTTCCAGCACGACAAACGGGATTTCAGATTCATCGCCGATGCTCAGGCCAGGTTGGCTAAGAAAGATGAGAATATCCACCTGCTAAAACTCGACCTCGGCTCGAATGAGAAAAACTACAAAGCCTGGGCGTGGAGCATCGGCAACGGTCACCTCAGCAGTAAGGCGTATCTAGAGCTGAGCCGCAGGATCATGGCCACCACGGGGAAATAGAATGATGTTGATGCCGATTCATCTGTTCAAACTGGCCCCGTCTCATTTTCAACTTTAGGTTTGATACCATCCGCGATTTTTCACAGTATCGTATTCCATCGAGGTACGAGATTCATCAACAACTAAACCAACACCATCCATCATGAACAATCATTCACGTCGTAAGTTTCTTAAAACGGCAACTG
>JARFPV010000509.1 GCA_029288115.1 Akkermansiaceae bacterium
GCCTAGCTCTGATCCTGCGCCGCAGGAAGTAAACATCGTAGGATATTTTTCAAACCGGGTCGGGCGTCATGTCTGACCCGGTTTTTTATTCTGGACGGCCCAGCACCCAGCTTCACTCAACCTGGAGTCCGCATCTGCGGATTCTAGGTCAAGGAGTAGGTATGAACGCGAACTTTTTATGAGGTAGATCCTCTCCATGCCCGAAGGAATTCATCACGGTGATCCCCTGACACCCAAGATCGCAGCTCATACCGGAATCCATGGCTATCTCGATATCGATGCCGTCCGGGTGACAGCCACAGCCCTGCAGGACTAGACGCAGATTTCAGAAAACGTGAATTTTCCTGTAACGTTTTCAGCATCGGGCAGGTTATCCAGTGTAAGTATTGAATAACACACATATATACTAGCCATGAAAACACACATACTCCCTAAATTACCAATCTCAGCTCTTGCGGGCATCGCTTTCGCCAGCTCAGCTTCCGGTGCGATCCTTGTTTATGAAGGTTTCCAGTATAGCGATGTGGGTGATCCTCTTGACGCCGTTACTACAGTGGACACTGACGCGATCGGTCTCAGCGGATCATGGTCTGATGCGGGTGACGATGATGGTAATGAAATGTTCCTTAAGTCAGGCAGCTTGAGTTTCAGTGATATTAGCACTAATGGAAACCATATTGGATTCTCAAGTAACTCTGATAGCGATATTATGGTTCGTGACATGAGTTCCACTGGTTTCTCAGGATCAATTTATTTCAGCTTTCTATTTCAGAAACTGCAAAACAACTTTGGTGCCGACCACGAAGGCTTTGCTGTCATGAATGGCGACCTCCCAGCTGCGCGTTGGGACAATAACAACGGTGGTGCAGTTGGGCGTCATGGTTTTGCCGTGGCCGCAGTAAATAACTCAAACCTCAATGCGATTCTTTATGACGGCACTACCGGGTCGCGTATCGTCAGCACCTCTACCATTCCAATCACCGTTGGTTCAAGCGGTAATATCAATCTCATCGTTGGTGAAATTTCTTTTAATACTGGAACTGGTGGCGCCGATGTATTCAAACTGTATAATGCTACTGATGATGGTTCACTGGACGCTGGGGATTTGACCCTCATTGATACTATTGAGGCGGATATGGATGAATCACTGCTTACCACCTTGAACCTGACCCGCCAGGTGAACATCAACTACGACGAAGTACGCATCGCCACCACGTTGGATGAGGCTCTTGGCTTGGGAGTCGTCCCCGAGCCATCCACCACTGCCCTTCTCGGCCTCGGTGGCCTAGCTCTGATCCTGCGCCGCAGGAAGTAAACATCTCAGGATATTTTTCAAACCGGGTCGGGCGTCATGTCCGACCCGGTTTTTTGTGGTACAATATGGATTACCGAGGACAACAAATAGATCGAAATTCCAGTGGAGTTGATTAGTCTGAATCTCTTGATTCTATGAAATTGATATTCCAGCTCCAGCAATTGCTCCTGCTCGCCTGCATGACTTCACATCCTGTTGCTGCGGCGGAACCACGGCCCAAACTTCAGTTTATCAATGCCAGTGATGAAACAATCGAGATCCTCTGGCTCAGTGAAGGAGGAAAAGAGGTTCCCAACGGCACGGTCAAGCCGGGAAAAGGTCGTGTTATCACAACCACGCTTGGGCATAAGTTTGCCGTCATCGGGCAGAAAAGCAAAACGCGTGTCCAAGTGGAATGCATTGCCCGCGTGCAGGCTTTCCGTTTCGCTCCGGCTGAAAAAAATGGCGTGCCTGCATTCTATACTCAGCGGATCAAGACCGGAGGCTTCCCCATCGTCGCTTCAGCCACCGTCAACCCATACGCGCTCAAGGAAGCCGCCTATTTGGTGGATCAGATGCTTATCAAAAGGGATGATGTTAGAAAGGCGATGGTGGATAGCGGTGCCCGGCTTTGCATCATCGCCTACAATGAGTACACCACTGACTTGCCGGAGTTTGCCTGGTTTTCGGAAGAAAAAGAGCGTTATCCCGGAGTAAGTGCGAAGGATTTCTGGGATGCTCGCGCCCGCGGCACAGGCGGTAGTGTCACCGACCCCTACTGCACCTGCGGAGAGGAAAACCTACTCGGCTACCCAGGGGACCCGTATGCGAAGGAAAATATTCTTATCCACGAGTTTGCCCATAACATCCACCTGCGTGGGATGACGAATATTGACCCCACATTCGATACCCGCCTTCAGAAAGCCTACGAAAAAGCGATGGCAGCAGGGTTGTGGAAAAACAAATACGCGGCAACCAATCGGTTCGAGTACTTCGCCGAGGGGGTGCAATCGTGGTTCGGTAATAACCGTGAAAACGATCACGATCACAACCACGTCAACACCCGTAAGGAGCTGGTTGAGTATGATCCTACACTTGCGGCATTTTGCCGTGAGGTCTTTAGGGACACGGAGCTGATCTATACCAAGCCTGCCACCCGACTGACTGGTCACATGAAAGGCTATGATCCGTCAAAGGCACCCACATTCAAATGGCCAGCCAGACTCAATAAGGCGAAGGCAGCAATCCGTAAGGCCAACAAGGAGGCCGATCAGCCAAAGAAGTAGCCGAGCATGACTTCGTTCTGTTTGTATCGCTGCAAGAAACCGCCGCTTGCGATCCGTGCTCATCTGAGTTCATCCGAGCCATCAGTGTTAGAAAATAAATTGAACACAGATAGACACGAATACCCACTGATCAAAGCTATCCGCTCATGCAGATGGATAGGCGTATCATTTCAATGGGGACGTCAAAACATCAGCTCGAAACCACCTCTACATGGTTTTATCTATTATGAAAATCTTGATCATCTTGTTATTCCTGTCGAAAAATCTTTAGCTTGAGTGCCCTGACCCAGTGATTCGCAATAAAGAAGTTGTCCCACCAGCAATCTTGTCTATTTTTACCGCTATGAAAAAAACATTCACTCTCCTCGCCTGCTTAATCACTTTCTCGAGCCATCTGTTTGCAGAGAAATCCGATCAAAAAAAATCTATCTTCAACGGCAAGGATCTCACCGGCTGGCATAGTGACGTGCCTGAGGCCGACAAAAACCCGAAGATCGATCCAAGCTTCATTGTGCGCGATGGCAAGCTCGTCAGCATGGGCAAACCCAAGGGGCACCTGATCACAGATGCCGAGTTCGAGAACTACCGGCTTGAGATTGAATACCGCTTCGCAGGTAAGGCGGGCAACTGCGGTGTGCTTGTCCACGCGTCCACCCCACGGGTGCTTTACAAGATGTTTCCTAAATCCATCGAGGTGCAGATGCAGCACAAGCACGCTGGCGACTTCTGGTGCATCGGTGAAGACATCAAAGTGCCCAACATGGAGAAACGC
>JARFPV010000559.1 GCA_029288115.1 Akkermansiaceae bacterium
CAGCGTGATATTGTTGGTACTGTGCCAGAAGGCTGCTTCGCACTGCGACTCGGTCAGATCCGGCGCGTGTGATCCGCTCTTCGGCGGCTCGGATGCCTCCTTGGTTCCGGTCAAAGAGCGGAAGCGGTATTTTGAATCCGATCACTGCGGCGGTGTCATCACTTTCGCGAAGTTCACGAATCCCACCGCCGATCTCGATGTTCGGGATTCGCTGGGCCTTTGCCAGGTCGAGGCTTGCCTCGCTTCGTGCCAGTTCAAACTGGCTTTTCGATAGTGCAGGATGCCGAGCGATTGCGGACTCAATTTGAGACCATGATGGAAGGCTCGCGGAAGAGCTTAGGGATCCTTCCGCTCGAGTAATGTGCGAGCCATCCCCACCCCAAAGTCTGCCGAGATCCGCTGCTGCCTTGGCGGATTGGGATTCCTGACGTCGTAATTCCTGCTTCGTTGAAGCTAGAGCAATGCTCGCCTTGTTTAAGTCGAGTCGGGAGATCTTCCCGGCGTCGAGCTGAGCTCTCATGGCGGCGAGCCTTTCCTCGGCGATCGTGACGTCCTGTCTGGCGATTTGCTTGAGGCTTTGGGCTTCCATCAAGTTCACGAACTTCTGGTCGGTGGCGATCTGCAGATTCAGTGTCTCCCGCTCTAGTTCAGCCCGAAGCATGTCTGCCGCGAGCTGTGCCACCAGGGTGCGCTTTCGCCGCTTTTGACCGAGCTGGAACTCCTGAGAGAGTCCTCCAGTCAGCTCGGCACCATTGAATCTATTAGTGCCCCCGGTTCCGCCAAAGTTTTCAGCCTCGAACTCGAACGTGGGATTTGGAGGCAGGGATGCCTGATAGGCTTCCGCGTCTCGTGCCCGGATTTCGGCTCGGAGGCTTCGTATCTGAGGGCTGTGGTTCAACACGTTCTGTAATGCCTCAGTTCGACTGATCACACCCTGGTGCGGCGGGGCACTGCTTGATGCCGCGGGTGTGTATTGGGTTAGTTGCAGCGGAGCGTCGGTCTTGCTCTTCGAACTGGACTGACAGCCAGCAAGAAGAATTGGAGACGCTGCGATAAGTATTGAGAGATAGATTTTCATTTGTTTAATTGGACGAGAGCACAACCCGCGTATGCACCGGGCGTGGTTGACCATCACCTAGCCGAGTTCGGCTGAGAATGGATAAGCGAGCGGTAGAGGTCGCCAAGCGGGCGCTATGGACATCTAATGTCCGAGGGCCTCACAAGAGGGAGGCTGCGCACTGCCAATAGGGCAGAGGTGGCGACGACCTACGGCGCCAGCGGAAAATCAAAGCTGCAAGACTACTGAAGAAATCGCCGGATTGCGACCGTGCAAAAGCAAGGGCGGAATCCTTGATCGTAGTCGTTCCCTGGAATCTGCAAATTGCTGTAGCAGCGAGGCAATGGCCCCTGAATCCACTGGATTTACAGCATCAAATAGGATGGGCTGACCCGGGACTTTAACCGGTTCGTATAGATTGCACTCTGATCCTACGAGTTCCTCCTCGCAGTCTTTGGATTCGCAATCGCAAGGACAGAGATCCTCCTCACAAGCACCGGTAACTTGGGCGAACAGGATCCTTCCAAGGACAGAGCAAACACACCGTTCGCCATCAGGCTCAGCGCACACTGCGCTACCAAAACTCGAAAAAACGAGCAGGAGCACCATGAGGCTATTACGAACCTTTTTCACAACTGGTCTAGAATAGGAGAGAGATGGTCGGGGTCAAGAAGGAACTCCAAGAACAATCTCTATCATAAGGTGGTTTCTGGGGAGACGCGCGTGCGGTCAGCTTTATTCCCGAAAATCTCTATTCATCGGAAATTGGTCGTGGCTTGATGGGCTTGGACACAATATTCAGTGAATACGTCTGAGTCGAAGGGCGTTCGCAATGACGGAGACCGAGCTAAAGCTCATTGCTGCTCCAGCGATCATTGGGTTGAGCAGTGTTCCAGTGAGGGGATAAAAGAGCCCGGCAGCAATCGGAATGCCCAAGCCGTTGTAGATGAAGGCGAAGAAGAGATTCTGTCGGATGTTCCTCATGACAGAGCGGCTGACTCCGATCGCCTTTGCGATCCCATCGAGGTCGCCCTTCACCAGCGTGATGCTGGCACTCTCGATAGCGACATCCGTGCCTGTACCCATTGCAATTCCGATGTGAGCCTCAGCCAGTGCTGGAGCGTCATTGATGCCGTCACCAGCCATGGCGACAGTGGCTCCTGCGTCCTTGAGTTCTCTGACCAGGCGAATCTTGTCTTCGGGGGAAAGCCCGGCGCGGACCTCATCGATGCCAAGCGGCGCTCCAACCGCGTCTGCGGTCTTCTGGTTGTCTCCGGTTCCCATGATGACACGGACACCGCGTTGATGCAGCGCGGCGATGGCTCCGGGGGTCGTTTCCTTGATCGGGTCAGAAATGCCCAGGAGGCCGATGGCCTGGCTGTCGGAGGCCACCCAGACTACGGTTTGAGCCTCGCCCTGGAGTTTAGCGGACTGTTTGACCAGCGCCTCCGAAATTGCCACATCGTGGCTACGCAGGAACAGCTCCTTGCCCACGTGTACCACGCTACCGTCCACAACACCGGAGACGCCGCCACCGGTAGTTGACTCGAAGTTCTCTACATCAGGTATCAAGATCCCGGCGACTTCGGCCTCTTCCACGATGGCCCTGGCCAGTGGGTGCTCGGAGTTCCGCTCCAACGAAGCTGCAACGGCGAGCATTTGATTCAGCTCAATGCCGTCCTCCTCCTGTCGGGAAGTAACGCGAGGTTGGCCGGCGGTGAGGGTTCCTGTCTTGTCGGTGAGGAGGGTATCGACCTTCTCTGCGGTCTCGATCGCCTCGGCATTTTTGATGAGGATGCCCGACTGCGCTGCCCGGCCGACGCCCACCATGATCGACATGGGAGTCGCCAATCCGAGGGCGCAAGGGCAGGCAATGATGAGAACAGCAACCGCGTTGACCATGGCATACGCCATGGCCGGTTCCGGGCCCCAGATTCCCCACACCGCGAAGGTGACCACCGCGATCAGCATGACCGCAGGAACGAAGTAGCCCGCCACTGTATCCGCGAGCTTCTGGATCGGGGCGCGGCTGCGTTGCGCCTCGGCGACCATCTGGACAATATGGGAGAGGAGCGTTTCGCTTCCGACTTTCTCGGTGCGCATGACGAAGGAACCCGTTTGGTTCACGGTTGCTCCGATGACTGAATCTCCGGCTCCCTTTGCCACGGGAATTGGCTCTCCGGTGATCATGGATTCATCAACATTGCTCTGGCCCTCGGTGATCACCCCGTCGATCGGGATCTTCTCGCCTGGCCGGACACGAAGGAGGTCCCCGACAAAAAGTTGGTCGACAGGCACCTCCTCTTCTTCTCCTTCCTTGAGGCGGTGAGCTGTCTTGGCAGCGAGGTTGAGCAATGCCTTGATCGCTTGACCGGTCTGACTGCGCGCCCTTGCTTCAAGCAACTGACCGAGAAGGACGAGAACGGTTATCACCGCTGCGGCTTCGAAGTAGAGTCCGACTTCACCGTGGCTGCGGAACGACTTTGGAAAGAGTCCGGGGGAGATCACGGCGATCGTGCTGAAGAGGAATGCCGCACCCACTCCCAACATGATCAGGGTGAACATGTTTGGGGAGCGGTTTAGAACGGAGCGCCATCCCTTGACGAAGAAGGCCCATCCGCACCAGAGAACCACTGGTGTCGTCAGGACAAGCTCAATCCACTTGGAGGTGTGCTTGGGGATCAACTCATGCAGGCGGAGGGCTGGGATCATTCCGCCCATGGCCAAAAATAGGACTGGGAGCGTCAGTGCGAGACCGATCCAGAACTTTCTGGATAGATCGCGGATCTCCTGGGCGGCATGCACGTCCTCGGTTCCGGCCTCCACCGGTTCGAGGGGCATTCCGCAGATGGGACAGTCGCCGGGCCGGTCCTGCTTGATCTCTGGATGCATCGGGCAGGTGTATCCCTGGTCCCCGAGTAAGACGGGAACTTGCTCCAGCGCCATACCGCACTTTGGGCAGTCGCCCGGCCCATTGGAGATCACCTTCGGATGCATTGGGCAGGTCCACTGGCCGGGGTGGGCGGTTGCTTTTGGCGACTCGGTCGAGTTCGAGTGGTCGTGACAGCAATCAGACATGACGAATGTTCCGGTCCAAATTTAACAGACAGCGACCATCTGAAGCCATCGAGTTGGGTGCCATTCCTCGCCTTCCTTTGTAAACCGGTCGTTGCGATAGGTTTCCTTGAATCCCGATTCCGCAAGAATGGCAGGATAATTGTGGGAAAAGGCAAACTCGTGGCCATACGGAAATGTCACCGGCTCCTCTTTAAGGTCATGATCTACTGCCAACGTCTCAGTAATAGCAACCAAGGAGGTCGAGCTGGTTCCGCGCAGAAGCTTGAACAAGTCGATGAGTTGGGGTCTGGTGAAGTATTCAAGCACTCCACCGTTCGTGAAAAACACGGTTTTTCCTGACTGGTTTTCCTTGAGCCATTGGAAGACATCCGCGTTATGGAAAAAGATTTTTCCTGATTGCTGGTGCTTGCGTTGACACTCGCTAATCTGCTTGTGGTTCAGGTCCAGGCCGTGAAATTCGCGAATCGACGGGAGGTTGTCAGCCAGGAATTCCAAGACCCGCCCGTCTCCCGACCCGAGTTCAATGAGTCTGATGGGCTCATTCACAACGCCGGAAATTGTCGAAGAAATCTCGTCGACGATTCCCGCATGAAATTTCAGGAAAAGGTCTTCGAAACGATGCGAGAAGTAATCGAAAAACTCTAAAGAAGCCGGAGAAGCCCAGAAGTCGGTGAGAAATCGATGTAAAGCATCATGGTCTTGTTGTTCTACGGCATTTTGAAGATGGCCGTTCCGGATCAGACGACCGTGAAAGCCCCATGTTTGGCTGTAAGGTTTAGCCAGCACCTCCGAGGTGGTCTTGGGGCAAAGAAGGTGGAGTGCCTTTCCTAGTATTGCTTTAATTCTTCGATGACGGGGTAAATCGCCAATTTTTCGATATGCTTTCATGAGTTTTCCAGAGAAGAGAGCAGTATTAGTTTTTTGTTTTGAGGGTGGTTTCCCGAGATAGACAATAGAGCGTTGGGACGAAGAACATGGACAGTCCCGCATGAAACCCCCGAAGAATTTCGTAAACTCTATCAGTCAGCTTCTTCACGGAGCACCCTCCTTGATGACACGGTAGAGTTGCCCGGAGCCAGCAGCCATCTCTAAGCTTTCCACATCCTCCAAGGCCTGTACTGGTGCGCCCAAATCGGTGAAGACACCGTTTCCTGCATGCTCCTGCACCTGATAATAGAGCCCGCGTTCCGCAGTCCAATACAGCTCAATCTGTCCGGGAGATGACTTTGCAATGCTGAGACGAAAGGGATCGGTAAGGATAGAGCCGTCAAAATATTTGACAGCAAGCTCCCAAGCTCCAATCCCACACGAAGAACCCATGATTCTTCCGGGTCCATCATCGGCCGGAACATGGATACCGCCATAGAGACGTGAGATGCCCGCCTGATCCGCCGCGTCGTAGTATGTTGCCCACTGCAACTCGATGTCGGTGGTGGGTCCGAACTCAAAATCAAGATCTCCCGCCTCATAGGTATAACTCATTATTCCGCCCGGGAAAAAGGCGTTTCCAGTTATACGGGTCATCACCTCCGCGGCCGCCCGGCTATATCCACTGTGTCCCGAGACATATCCGGCGAACGCCGGAGTGACAAAGGTGTCCAACTGATAGGGCAACCATTCCTCAGCAAGTATCCAGCCAGCTCCTGAAGTCTGTGTTAGCGGATCGGCAGGTTCTCCCTGCCACGCATAGACCGCAATCTTGCCTAATTGCGCTGCTAAGTGCTCGTGCTTGCCCCCGGCCACCGTGGTCGTGAAATCGACTTCCTCGATCAGTCCCGGAACAAGAGGGATGCCATTCGGATTGTAGGCCAAGCCTCCGGGATCGGTTGACTGCCCAATTTGTGCAAGATAGCGGATACTCGAAATTGGCCGGACATAGTCATAGTATGCCTTACACCCCCAAATTGCAATCGAGGTGTCATGGAGGGCTCCGTTGAGGGCTAGATACATCCGAACGTCCCATTCCAAAGGCTCAAGTTCTGGACCAGAGCCCATGAATCGGCGCTCAAAAAGAGGGTGCTCGGTCACTTCGTTGGCTAATGTATTCCAGTGCCCTGGAGGTGTTTCCGATGCTGGCCCGTCTGCCCAAAACTCAGCCATCACACGCCCGTAATCGCCACGCTTCACGATGTTGGGGGCATAGGGCAGTCCCGTCTTGGGATTCACCGCCCATCCAGTTCCATTGTTCTGACCCAAAGTGTTGTTTCCAATTGCCCCCGGAGAAATATCGATCATCACGCCATCGCTGGGATCAAGGTAGCTGCTAAATTCCAAGACCTGAATATTACCTGCCTTATACTCGTTATCTCCGACTCCACCTGCAAGTGGAGGCATCCCAGGGTCAAAATATACCGATTCACCTGCCTCTTGATGCAATGAAAAAGGTCGTACTGATCCCCAGTGTGATCCCACAAAGATTTGCACTTCATCCGCTTCCATTCCATTCTGAGTTTGTGCAAATTCAAAAGCAAGGGGCTGCCATCGGTTCGGATCCAGAATCGCTGTCCCTGCTTGCGCCAATATCAAGGGGTCATTCACGGGCACATAGGACGGATCGTCGTAGAAAGTTTGCTCGCGAGAGCCATCCGAAGACCCAAATGCCAACACCGCGGCTGCGATTCGGTTGCCGACTGCTGCGGGTGTAGTGCCTACGGTTGTGGTATTGCCGATCGGATAGCCCAAAGATGCCATTTGAGCATCTAGAGCAGCCTGCGTCGTCGCCGCATTGACCGAGAGAGCGTAGCGGGCATGGAGAACCCGGTACGCAGCATAGCTGATGGCTTCGTGGCGCGCC
>JARFPV010000678.1 GCA_029288115.1 Akkermansiaceae bacterium
GTCGACAAAACTCACCGACGCCAGATACGCCTGGGTGAGAGCGCGCTGTTTGTTCTGTTTGAGAATTTCATCGTGGGTGGGCGTGACGGATATTTGATTGATGCTACGGAAATGATCCGGCACGTCATCGAGGTCAGCCAGTGGGGTCTTGGGCAGGGTGATCTTGTTGATGTCGTAGAGATCAAACCACTGCTTGGGGGCGTACAGCGGCACGTGGGGGCGGAAGAAGCCGACCGACATGAAGAACGGTTTATCAAAGTCCTGCTTGAGCGCCTTGGCCGCGCTGACAGCTAGCTGGTAGTCGGGGGCGGTGTCGTTTGTTTCCGGATAGGCACCCCAGTCCCAGTACTTGCTCCACTCGGCGGGTCGGCTGATCGGCACCTTGGGACGTGTTCTCGGATTCGGCCACGGGCCTTTGCCGACCACCTGGTCGAGGTCGCCCGACAAGCTACCGCTGAACCCGTGATGCAGCACCTTCCCTCCTGAGAGCGTGGTGTAGCCGTTGTTTTTGAAGTAACGGTGAATGGTCGGGTAGTCCTTTAACAGAGGAATCCCCTGGTAGGGCGGTCCGATCTCGTAGCTGCCATGCGTGGTGGCCGCCAGACCCGACATCACGCTGATGCGCGAGCACGAACAGACCGGCACGGTGCAGTGGGCATTGGTAAAATTCCGCCCGTTTTTCGCCAGCTTATCCATGTGCGGCGTCTGCACATCGGGATGCCCACCGAGGAATCCCGTCCAATCGTTCAGGTCATCAATACAGATCATCAGGACATTGGGGCGCGCCTTCCCAGCCGTAGCCTTGGCGGGAGCTGAGTCATCCGCCTGGGTATTGCAGACGCTGGATAATACGAGGAAAGCGATAAGAGTCTTCATGGGTAAACTTGGACGAGAAGTCATATCCGCCATTGTGGTCTGCGCCAAGCGCATTCAATTGCCGCACTCGGTTCATCAGGCCATGCTACAGCTCGCCTGTCTTTGTTCAAGAAGCTTAAATATACCTACCCTCAAGTGACCATGGTCACATTTTAAAAAAAAATCGACATACCTACTCGGGAAAGAATAGAGTGCTCGCCTGTATGTGATTCATGACAGGACGCCAGCCGTTTCCAGTTTTGGAAAAGCTGTCAAAACTGACCAAATTCCTTGAATTCACAAACCAAATAACAAAAGAAACTTCTAAACGAAACTTCTTAAACCAACAGGCATTCATGAAACAACATATCCTATGCACATTGGCTATCGCAGTCGCCGCACCGGCCCATGCAGCCCTCTACTTTTCTGACACCTACGACACCGACGCCCATAACAACGATATCAATGCCGGGATTGGCGCTCGCACCAGCGGGTCGGTTAACGTCACAACTTACAACGAGCTGGGGAAAGATTGGCAGACCCAATTGCGAAACATTGACGGCGATGTGCTTTTGTTGGGGCCTAAAACCAGCGCGAATGCCCGCGTATGGGCCGGTCCTGATCACGACTTCTCGGCAGAATTGGGCGGATACTACGAGATCAGCTTTGACGTCAAACCGAACGCTCACAGTGGTGCATGGGCTGGATTCACGTTTGGCGTCAACGGGGCAAATCAAGGGGCTGATGTGACTACCAATCATGGCGGGTTGTCCGTCAGGTTATGGGAGAACGGCAACTGGGAGATGCACGATGGCACGGACGCTTCTACAGCTGCCGTTAAGAGTGGCAGCCAGGCGGCTACTGATTACCGCACAGTTCTGCTGAAGGTAACCGATAGCGGTGCAAACGTCACGGTCGACTTCTCCATCGACGGTGTGTCTCAAGACAGTTACACCTATTCCGGCTCGTTCGCCGGCAACTACATGGCATTCTCAGCAGCTACCGACGTGGACGAGACGGATTCCAGTCTATTTGACAATCTAACCATCGTCCCCGAGCCATCCACCACCGCCCTGCTTGGGCTGGGTGGCCTCGCACTCATACTCCGCCGCCGTAAAGGCTAAGGAGCACACGGTCCTCCGTCGCCGTAAATAATCCGGCTTCGGGAAACCAAGCATCTTTCCAACCCCACTCCCCGTCATCGGGGTGTGGGGTTTTTTTGTTCGGTTGAATATCCAACAAGGAACTCCCAACCGAAGAAGGGAGAACACATCCTCCGCTGTGGACCTGCCTGCGCGTGAAGCTATGGCAGGCAGGCAGGATTGCCTCGCCCGCTCTACTAGGCTGCTGTGCTGGGAGTCTGGGGAGGGGTGACACTCTTGTCGCCCAGCAACCTAAGCCTCATTTCAAGGCATGAATATTTATCACTTGGCTGTTGGGGATTAGGATTATGATTAGGAGTAAGATTAAGATTAAGAATATGGAGCCATCCTCGATCCCAGGTCACTTCTTGAGGATCTTATTTTTGATCCGATTGGATTTAGGCTTGGGATACACCTTTTCCTTTTCGGGCCATGGCACGTTTCTATCGAAGATGACGGCGAACTCCTTGTAATTGTTATAGGGCACTGCTTCTGCTCTCCATTTTTCCAGATGCTTATCGTAGATCCCGCGCATTGCCTGTAGCGCACCGCCATGCTCAGGATGCTGGGACAAGTCGGCCAGTTCCAGAGGATCCTCATTCAATCGATACAGTTCTTCACTGATTTCAAATCCCTCGGCAGCATGTCCCCAGTGGATATATTTCATGTCTTGGGTGACGACCGCCAAGGCATGTGTTGGCCGCTTACCCCACACGTTCATCAACGCAATCGATTCGTGGATCTCCGCCTTGGGGTCGTTGTAGACTTTCATCAGGTCTTTACCATCCATGTTCTTAGGCATGGGAAGTCCTGCAAGCTTCAACATGGTCGGGGCAAAATCGATATTGCCAGTTAGCGCATTCGTCCGCAGGCCTTTGCCGGGATTGTTATTCCTCGGGTCATAAACAATCAGGGGCACCCGCGTCGATTCCTCATAAGGCAGCACCTTTGATCCATAGCCGTGGGAGCCACAGAAAAACCCGTTGTCCGATGTGTAGATGATCACCGTGTTATCCACAGCCCCATGTTTCTGAAGCGCATCACGGATCATGCCGACAGCGACATCGATCGCGTAGATTTGCTGATGGTAGACGGCCATCACCTCGTCATACTTGTCCGAGTAGTTCCACTCATGGAATCGCACATACTGCCGGTCCTGCTTGCTTTGCTTGGAAAAATGCTCACCGTGCTGGCGACCGTAGTTGGCTGGTTTTTTGAATTTTTTACCCGCGTAAATGTGATCAAATTGCGGGTCGGGTGTCGTTGGTCGGTGCGGTGCCTTAAAACTGATAGAGAGACAGAATGGTTTCCCAGCCTTGGTGGCCTCGGCGATGAAGTCACTCCCGAACGCACCATAGGAAAGCGTCGAGTGTGGGTATTTTTCCGCATACGCCGCCATGGATTTGTTTTTCTTGGTTTCGTAGTGCGACTGCCCGGGTGCCCCACCCCACTTATCGAAGTCCTTTTCACACATACCAACTCCCTCGACTTCAAAACCAAACTTGCCGGCAAAGGCAGTCAGGTAACCGGCCTTCCGCAAAAGCACAGGGTAAGACTTCTTCCACACCGCCGGCTTCATATGCCCGTGCTGGAAATTACAGCCGGTCTTATACTCATACATCCCCGTCATGACGGTCGCGCGGGAAGCCATGCAAATAGCTGTGGTGACGTAGTGGTTATCAAAGGTCATCCCCTGCTCCGACAGCTTGTCGATGTGAGGCGTTTTGACATCTTCATTGCCGTAGCAGCCGAGCGTGTACGAGCTCTGGTCGTCCGACATCAGATAAACAATATTCGGTTTCTCGGCAGCCGAAGCTAACGACACGGCCAAGACGCTGGCAGGAATGATTGCTAACAGTTTCATGATTCTGATATTTTCTTTCTTGGTGTTTGATCTAGCAGCTGTTCCACCGTCATCAGGCAGCCCCCGTTCCTTCTCCTTCCGGGTTGCGGAACCTCATCTAGACCATACCTATTTGCCCTCTCTGAATCATCGGTCAAACGTATTCTCTATAACCTACCAAGGACACTCAAGGGCAGTAAGATCTGAACAACGGGGAGAAAAAGCCACCCACATGGCAAAAAACCACTCCCCGCAGAACGGAGAGCGGCTCTGGAAAGTTACCCGGTCTAGCGAAGGTGGATGCTGATCAATTAGCGCCGACGGCGGAGTAGGAATGCGATCCCGCTCAGGCCGAGCAGGGCCACGGAGGAAGGCTCGGGGATGGCAACCAGATCCAGATGGAACACCCGATCCACGTTGCGAGCGATCACGTTGTTCAGATCCGGCACGTTGTCGTCACCGCTGCTGATCCCGGTGCCGCCGGTGTATGTGTTATCGTCCAGATTATTAGCGGTGACGAATCCCTCGCCGTTAGATCCCCACAGAAAGGCATAGTTGGTGTTGGCAGACAGCGTAAGAGGAGTGGCCAGCGTGAAGGTGATGTAATCATTCGGAGAATAACTCGGTGCAACTCCGGTCTCGGTGGATCCCAGCTGCGTGAAGGTTGAACCCGAGAGCGTACCGATGAGGACATTGAATGTCGGCCCAGATGAGGAGGTGTTATTCCGATTCTTCAACGTGACTGCATTGAGCTGGTAGCCGCCTATATTGGTGCTGGTCGTAAACGACTGGCCCTGGTGCGGCCGGTTACTCCACATGTGCCCCTGATCGCCACCCGCATCGTCTGCGCCACTGTCGTTGGCGATATCAGCGTTGTCTACGGTCGGAGCCGATGCACTGACCGACACAGTGGCGGCGTTTGCCGATCCGGCAAGGCATAGGAGTCCGATAAGGCTGGTGAGTTGGGTTGCTTTCATTTTTATTTCAAGGGCTGATTCAGACTTTCAAGGTTAGCGCCGACGGCGGAGAGCCAAGGCTAGTCCACCCAGGCCAAGCAGGGCCACAGAGGATGGTTCGGGGACCTCACTAACGTTGATCTCGAAGGCATACGTTCTGGTGAGATTGCCGGCGTGGCTGAAGCCATTCAAGCTTTCAACCGTTTGGCCCGCTCCGGTTGGCGCGTTAAATCCATTATTGTCGTGATCCGTGATACTGGTTCCTGACCCGGAGTTATTTCCGTCCAAGCCGATGATCCCGGAACCCAACCCTGAGGTGAAAAAGCCTGCATAGATATCGGTCGACACAGCCAAGGTGAAGGTTCCCGATGCAGCCACAGTCTGAACGCCATCCGAATCCGGATCGAATGCCGAACCAACCCACACGGTGGTGTAATTTGCCGGCGTTCCACTGAGGAGCATCGGAGTAATCGTCCCACCCTCGGAATGGGTATGTACGTTGAGACGCCAATCGTCCACGCTATAGGTTCCGGCCACAAGGGTAACAAAGGTCGTGCGATCCACATTAAGTCGATCTTCTCCCGGAGTGTCCTGATCGGTGGCGTCTGTTATACCGGAGCCGGGGCCTATCAAGGTGGCGGCGTTTGCCGCTCCGGCAAAGCATAGGAGTCCGATAAGGCCGGTGAGTTGAGTTGCTTTCATTGTCGTTTCAAAAATTGATTTACATGGTCGAGTCCTAGCGGCGGCGGCGCAGCATCAATGCGAGCCCACCCAGGCCAAGAAGAACGGCCGAAGATGGCTCGGGGACGACATCGACGCTTGCCTCGATCATGTAAGTGCGGCCAATGCCGGAGTGGCTGATATCAGAGTCCAGAAGCGTGTCGCTCACCGCGAATGATGTTGGCGTCTGTGCGACTCCGCCGTCGTGGTCGGTCCCGTTGCCGGGTTGCCACGCGACCAGTGCGCCGCCATCGTGCCAAGCACCTACGTAGACGTCAGTGGCACTTCCTAGAGTAAACTGCTCGGCGCCGGCCCCGTAGTTCGTGGTGGTGACAACCGTAGCAGCCGCCCCGGTGACGCCGATATCCGAGCCGACCCAGAGGACGGTGTAGCCGTTGTTCGCGCCGTTACGGACAAAGAGCAGCGGCGTGACGTTGCCGGTACCGTCGACACCCAACTCGAACTGCGTGACGTTGTATGTCCCCGCCGCGAGGTTGACCGCGTCCAACTCGATGTTGATGCGAGATTGGCCTGCCGTATCGACGCCGGTGGCACCGAGGTTGGCGTCACCGATCTGGGTCAGCGCAGCCTGCGATGCGGTAACAAACGCGAGACCAACGAAGCTACTGAGAAGGGTTGTTTTAAAGCTCATTGTTTTGTTAGGAAGTGAAGGGGTATGTTATTTGTGTTAGGTCGTTGCGATTTGACTCGTCCCATCGTGTGCGAATAGAACAAATTTCATCACAATCCGAGGCATCTTGTCTACCCCACGGCACGGGTCAATATTTTTTTTTAATACTACCGTGGTCACTTGCGGGCAGGATTATTTAAGATTCCTGAATGAATGTAACGGTCTTGTTGACGAACATTTCTTCCACACGGCGGGCAAAGGCCTCCTTGTCTCGGCCATCCCGATCCAGCACTAGCCGCGGGCAGATGGCGACCTGCATCGGGTCGGGTTCCTTAGCCTTAGACACCGAGGTCGCGCCGCCGACAATCTGGCAGAGCAGACCGACGGCCAAAATCCCCCTTTTTCTCGTGGCAGTTCTCATATTCCGGTGACTTTGTGACGGGGTTGGTAAATGGGGGGGGATTATTTTCCTTGTTTCGGTTTGCTCCGCCTTTTTCTCTTTTTCCCAGTTGATTCATCTGGATGCACACTCATTCAATGGCTCAAATGGAGTTTGATGTCTCCCAAATACCCGATCAATCATACACAAC
>JARFPV010000710.1 GCA_029288115.1 Akkermansiaceae bacterium
AAAGATACCTGCGACGCGGTGGCCGCCTTCGTAGACCTGGCCTTTGTGACCGCGGAAAATGCCGGCTGAGCCGATGCGTGCGGGACCGTTGTCGGAGGTAAAAATGATGAGCGTGTTTTTACGGATCCCTTGTTTTTCGAGTTCGGCTACGATGTTACCGATGCCCTCGTCCATCACCTCGATCATTTCCTTGTAGAGAGCGGTCGGGTTCTTGGTTTTGAGTTTGGGTTGTTCGCGATTGGACTTGCCGGTGACGCGGAAGCCTGGGGTTTTGCGCCCTTGGATCGGGTAGTGGGGGGCGCCGTGGTTGATGAGCAGCAGGAAGGGTTGGTTTTTTTTGCGGCGGATGAAATCTACGGCGTAGTTATTGATCAGGTCGGTGATGTAGCCGGGGTCGTCCTTGAGTTTGTCCTGTTGCCACCAATCGAAGTGGCCTTCTTGGTCGATGTGGTTTTGGTAGTCGACATTTCCGGAGACGAAGCCCTTGAATTCATCGAAGCCTTGTTTAGTCGGGTTGAACTTCGGTGCGTAGCCCAGGTGCCATTTCCCGAACATAGCGGTTTGGTAGCCGCGTTCTTTCATGGCCTCGGCCATGGTCCATTCCTCGAGTGGCAGGCCGGTGTGGCGGTGGCTTCTTGCGGTGATTACGCCAGGGACGCCGGAGCGTTGTTGGTAGCGACCGGTCATCAAGGCAGCGCGGGTGGGTGAGCAGACGGCACCATTGGAGTGGTAGTCGGTGCATTTCACGCCAGTGCTGGCGAGTTTGTCGATGTGGGGGGTCTGGATGGTTTTGCTGCCGTAGCAGGAGATGTCTGCGTAGCCGAGGTCGTCGGCCATAATGAATATAATATTCGGTCTTGTAGAGGCTTGCACTCCTCCTGAAGGCTTCGCCTTCACACCGTCGCCCGCTGGCTCAGCAGTGGCAGAAGGGAAATGCAAGATGGAAGAAGCAAGAGAGATGAATATGAGGTTTTTCATGGCGCAGAGCGAATAGATACGGCGAGCTTATTCACAATCTGGCATGAGAACAGGAAAATTGGGGGGTAATTAACGGTAGTAGAGCTGGGCGGAAATATTGGTGTCGGTATCGCTGACGAAGCGGATCCAGTAGGCTTGGAATTGTATGGGGAATTTGTGTTCAGCCTCTTGGTTGACGTCTTCGATGGTGAAGGTTTTGTAGTCGATCCAATTGCCTGTGCCTGTGAGGTCGATTTGGGCGGTGATGGTGCATTGGGCGGAGGTACTGAGGACGAGGTGTTTTTGGTCGTATCCTGTCATGAGGTAGGGGTCGGATACTTGACCTGCTTTGACTGGTGTGTCATGCCACGGGCCGCCGGTGCCGCGGGGCTTGCCGATTTTCCAGATGTCGTCGATGGCGCCAGCCCAGAGGGCGGTTTTGTTGTCGTCGGATCTGATCACGTGTTTATTGATAGAGCTTGCACTCCTCCTCTCACTACGTTCGACACCGTCGTCCGCAGACTTTGGCGCATCGGTGGCGATGCCTGAGATGATGAAGAGTCCGCGGTAGGAGCAGAAGTCGTGGATGTGGTGGTTGTGGGTGGCGACGGCGCGGAGTTTGGCGATGCCACCGGCGTTGCGTGCGGGGAGTTCGTAGAATGTGCCGTGGGCGTTGAGGAGGTCGCGTTCGGTGGCGACTTCGCGTGCGATGCGTGAGGAGCCGAGCGGGTGTTTTTCCGGTAGGTCGCCTTTGGGGAGTCGCCAGCGTTTACCTTGTTCATCGGTATAGATGACGGATGCCTTGTCGATGCTGAGTGCTTGTTTGGGGATGGTGGTTTTTTCTTTGGTGAAACGATGGGTGGTCGGGTCGTCAGTGCGTTTGAGGGTAAGGTCGTCGCCCATTTCGTAGTAGCCGATGTCCTTGCCGTTGGCATCGACTGCGGCGAACGAGAGGGTGCGTTTATTACCGTCGCGGGCGCGGACGAGGCCACCGGTGAGTTGCTTGTCGGTGGCGATTCCGGTGAAGATGGGGT
>JARFPV010000007.1 GCA_029288115.1 Akkermansiaceae bacterium
CTTGCGAGGTGGACATCGACTTCGACAGTGGGATTTCCGCGGGAATCAATGATCTCGCGACCGACAATGTGTGTTATGGTCGTATTTGACATAATAGGTTGGTAAAAATCGATTAGTTGTATGCCTCAATTGATTCGAGAGTGAGGTTGCGGATTTTTTCCGTTTCAAGGTCACTCACTTCAACTTGATCGCCTGGCTTGGCGCCGAGAAGAGCCATACCGATGTTAGAAAGGTAGGAGACAACATTTTCTTCAGGGATGGAATCCCATGCACCCAGAATAGTGTACTGCACAGGCTTTCCTGCATCGTCCTTAAGATGGACAATGGTGCCGATGCTTACCGAGGTGGTATCAGCATCTTTGAAATCGGTTGATTGCACGTGTGCGAGTTCTTTTTCAAGTTGGGATTTCCGGCGCATGAGCACAGCTTGCATTTGCTTGGCCGCCTTGAACTCAAAGTTCTCGCGGAGGTCACCGTAAGAACGCGCAACAGCAATCTCTTTGGTATTCTCTGGGATTTTCACCTTCACAATCTCGTCCAGGTCAGCCTTGCGGCGTTCGATACTTTCACTCGAAGAAATGACTCCTTCAACCTTCTTCTCGAATTCACCGGTGACCAGATCCTGCGTTTCGGGACGTGCCTTGATGACCCGTGCCATGAGCGACTTGCGATCGAGTTCGGAAAACACCTGCGAGCCGTATAACTTACGCCCGAATTGACGGGCATCGGCCTCAGTGGCGTCTGCAAGGATGTCTGCAATGAGTGTCTTATCACTCATGAGCAATGTTCTGAGGCGTGCTGATTTGCTGGGTCCGTCCGATACATGATCCCGCTCGAGTAGGTTCAAAATAGAATTTCCCACTTCGAAGGTGAATACTTCGGCAGAGGATTTTTCCCGCTCGCGGCAGATCCAAATCAGCGCGTCTGGGCCCAGGCTCCGGTTTGAAATCGATTTACTGAGGTGACTGTGAAAGAGTTCGTCAGCACCGTTTTCTTGCAAATATTTCGCGATCTCAGTCACGCCCCGCGATCCAACTTCGTCAAAGACCTTAAGCATTTCATCCCCCCAGCTTTCGCCGAAAGCACTTGGAAACGACTCAAAAATAGCTCGCTGAGTGGCGGCTGAGCGCCCCTTGAGGCTTTCGGTGAGACGATCCTGTTCTGTTGTAATAACATCTGCCAGGCGCTGGTCACTATCGGCGAGTTCCACTCCATCAATGGCCTCCGTGATCTCATCACGTGCCACCAAAAACTCAAGCACGGTGCTCAAATGCAATTTGCGCCCTTTGATACAAAAGGCATTAATCGCATCAATGAGTATCTGAGCCTGTTCCTGGTCTTCTTTGAAGACCCCAAGGTTTTTACGTAAATTCTCCAGAGCCTTGATTTTCTGTTTCGGGTCACGTGCATCTGTGAAATCAGCTACAAGCATTTCTGATGGGCTAAGGGAGTCGCTTCGGAGAATCAAAGGATCCGTTCGCTTGCTGGGTACTAAGAACTGGTGCTGCTCACGCATCGCTTTCTTTGCTTTCTCCCACCACTTTTTGTAATCATCCTCGGGGACGACGCTACCGCAAAGTTCGCGATCGAGCTGATCGAGCATCATACTACCACCGTGACTTTCTAGAGTTCGTTTCACCAGTTCGGCCGGGTCGTTGGATACCAGCTCGCGCAACTCATCGATATTGTCGAGCTTGCGTGCGCTAAAGTGTTCCGGATCCAGCGGATCGGTCTTTTGGATGGCAAATTGCAAAGCCATTTCCTGATTTGGCTGCTTTTCAAAATCAATCGTGACTTTACCGCGCGAAATGTCCCAGCTTTTGACTTTACCCGCGCCCCAGTTTTTGTGGGTGCAAAAATTCCCAGGAGCAATCTCTGATAACCTCTCTCCTACCGCTTGGGGAATACGTCCCGCTTCTACTAGCTTAGCAATGTCCGGATGCATGGCCCCAGTCTGAGAGCCCAGATTCAAATAGCAACACTATTCTCTGACACTCTTAGTTCAAGTAAATTGTTAGCGACCATTGAAACTCTTCACCCTCCTTTGAGTCTCCATGACGCCGACTACTCCGTCAGCATGCTCTCCACGATGTCCCGTAATTCACGAGCGGGAATGGCAAAGGTGGCCACACGGCTTGCGCGGGCAATGTTCATGCCGATGCACTTGCCCTTGAGATTGAGAAGAGGTCCGCCGACAGACTCCTTGGTCAGTGGTGTGTCATGATGGATCACGCGGGGAAAGCCGTCGCGACGTTTCGAAAGTGAAAGCGAGCCACCACTCATTTGATCGTTACGGCTCATGCGTGGTCCACCTTCACGGGGCATCAATTCAACCTCAAAGTTCAATTCCTTATCCTTTCGCATGACTTTAACGTCGAGCAGGTCACCTGGTTTCTTACCTTTCATTGCTTTGAGAAGGTCTGAGCGTTCTGTGAGTTCGACTCCACCTGCGGAGAGCAGCTTATCGCCTGCCTTTAAACCGGCTTTTTCAGCACCTGATTTTTCTGAAACCTTCTTAATCAACAGCTGTTCGTTTTTCTCGGAGCCAAGTTGGATACCCAGAATCACCTTACTTGTGGCTGATTTGATTTCACGGGTTTCGGCACTGATGATCCCCACTCGTACCCTGCGTTGCGAACGAGATGCCGAACCGTTTGAGACAACCCAATAGCCCTGCGCGATCTCTCCCTGATCGCTATATACGACTGGGGTAAACTCCTTGTCCGATTTCACTTTCAATAGCGCAACATCCCACTGCGGATCGACTGCTATGAGTTCGACTTCCTCAAAAACATCTGTGTCGATACGCATCGTGATGGAATCTTTCCCCTCGACTTCGCTCGCCTTGGTCAGGACGTGCCCCTGACTGCTCACGACGGTGCCGTAAACAGATCTTATCCGTGACTTTCCATCAGTGTAGATCACGGCACTGCTTTTTTGAAGAATGAGACGCTGTGACTCGAACGCTTGCCAGACTAGTTTGCCGTTAATTCGTTCATCGGCATGCAGGGATGTCTGTGCCGGCACCATGGAGACTGCTCCGAGGGTCATGGCGAAGACAGCTGTAAAGAATTTGGTCATATGAATCATAAAAAATAGATAAATAGTGAATCGGTTATTTCTTGCCTAGCTTCACCTTGATGATTTTCTCCTCGCCCTTGCGCACGATGGTAACATCAATATTCTGTCCTTCAGCCATTTCCTTGAGCTCATTCTTAAGCTCGGTCTTCTTGGTGATTTGCTTGTCGTTGATTTTAATGATGACATCTCCAATTTTGAGCCCTGCCTTTTCAGCGGCAGAATCTTTGCCGACCTTGCCAATGAGCAATCCATTTTCCACCTCTGCGGTTCCGACGCCGAGGAATCCGGAGCCTTTGACCGGTCGTTTGGCAAACGGGCCGTCTCCAATAAACTGATTTTCCTCCATGGCCTTCCAGTGCTTGAGGTATTCACGCATCGGCACGTGCATATTTTGTTCCATTGTCTTGGAAACCCGGCTGTGAATACCGATCAGTTCACCGTTCAGGTCAAACAGCGGCCCTCCAGAATCACCACCAATCACCTTGCAGTCAGTGTGTAGGGTCGACTCGCTATCCTTCAGGATTCTTCCCAGTCTGACAACAGGTCCACGCTCCTTATCAAATCCACCTGAGTGTCCAAGCGCCATCACCCAATGGCTGAGTTTGTAATCATTGCTCTTATTGATCTCTACATAAGGGTATTTGCCCGGCTCGGTAATACGCATCATAGCGGCATCTGTATTGGATACGAGGCCCATGGAAACCGCCTTAAGCTTGGTGCCGTCGTTAAGGATCACCGTAAGCTCCTTGTCCACAGCTGCGGTGACGTGCGCCGCTGTAAGGATCAATCCATCGGCCGACACAATCACGCCACTGCCAAAGCCCTGCCCCAAACTAATACTGACTGTTGCCTTGCGGACTCTCTCTAGATTCCCGACCAATGCATCCTGGATAGCAATGAGGTCCTCGGTGGTTTTGGGCACTTTCTGCTGATTGAATGGCAGCACCTTGGCATGTGCCATCGGGGCAATGCAAACAAGTAGCATGATAAGACCTGCGGCACATACACCAGTCAGGTGGGAAACTTTAGGAAAACAGGATGTCATTTTGATTCTATTAACGAAGACTACAGCTGATTTCGTTCATTATTTTGACCAAATCAATGAATCAGGGAAATGAACAAGCCGGCAGCAGCAGTTACCGTTTCATGGGGTGGTATCCATGGATCGGGAATCAAGGTGTTGGTTAAAGATGCCTTACATATCGGATCAATTCAACCATCAATCTGAACAATCAGAATCATCTCGTTGATCACAAAAAAACAGTCCGACCGGCTAGATCACCAGGAAACCCCCTAACCTGTATGAACTGATGCCAATCGGACTGTCTCGCCTCCTCCGTAGAGGAGACGTGCGGGAAACTAGCACGGCTTTTCCACGGGTAAAGTCATTATCATGTAAAAAGACTGAAAATTGGAAAACAGTCGTTCGTAAGGTTTTCGACCGTTATCAGGATCGCACCAGATAATCCGGCACCTGATCACGTTGGCTCGAGGGAGAGCCGAATGAATCCCTGAAGCCTAGAACAGCCCCGATGCCAGCGCCATAATCG
>JARFPV010000025.1 GCA_029288115.1 Akkermansiaceae bacterium
TGGTTACTCGCCATGATCAATGGCCCCGGATGATTACAATGCTTCATCAGCTCTGAATCATCAATTCTCACGACTCCAATCCACGTCAGCACGTTGAAAAAGCCCCGAAACAAGCCAGCCAACGTCCGCTGACCAAGGTCACGATGCTTGCCACGACGCAACCACAATCCTGTCAGGATACTCAAAAAAAGCAGCAACGCCGCGCCCGACACCCAGTAAACCAAGGTGAAAAGCACACCCACAGGAAACAACACCCAGGTCACGGCGACTGGATGGCGCTTTGTAGGCCTGATCGGCGGCTGAGATTTGTCGGTCACTGCAACGATTGCTAACATTTTGGCGCATGACGCGCGAATTTATTTTTACATTGTGACCTTGCGGGTCGACTGCTTCCATCTGTAAACGACCACCAATAAATCATGTCCTCAGAACTCGATCTCCTTCCGCACGGCCCCGCATTCCGGTTCATTCACGACCTCGTGGATCTCGTTCCGGGAAAATCCGCGCTCGGCCACTATCACATCTCAGGAGATGAACCATTTCTGGAAGGGCACTTTCCCGATCAACCGATCTGGCCCGGCGTCATCATGATCGAGGCCATTGCCCAGCTTGGAGGTGTGGCTGCGCAGAGCGACCCAGATCAGGACCGTCTCAAAAACATGCGCCTAACCTCCGTCAAAAACGCCAAAATCCTCGGAACCACCGAACCGGGCGGCACACTGGAGATCGGTGTTCAGGTGGAAGGTCGGCTTGGATCACTCATACAGATATCCGGGCAAGTCACCTGTAACGACGAAGTGCTCGCCAAGGCTATCGTGATGCTCAGTGGTGACCCCGCAAATTAATCAAGCTGCTTCCAATGACGAGGCATCTCCCAGCTCTCAAGCCGATCGTAAACAGCGGATTTGATCGTCTTCAATTCGGCATCCTGGGCGAGTTCTAAAAATACAGCCACCTCTTGGAATCGCTCTGGATCGCGGCTCTGCACGGATTTTACCTCGACACGAACAACCCCCTCCGTGGTTTGGCAGACGCGTATGACTTTATCCGGGCTCACTTTTCTTCCAGCCACATTGATTGCCCTCCCCTGATGGGCACTCCAGAAGAGGGAGCCATTTTCCAGCCTGCCCGTATCACTGGTGCGATAATTGCCAGTGGTAAACTCATCATCACGCAGCAAAAGGTCCGCCCCAGTTGCCATGGCATCGGATTTCACCAGGATCCTGCCGTCCTGTGAAATGGTCACCTCCACACCCTCCAACAAAGACCCTAACAAACCCTCATCACTACGAAGCGAATCAGTGGAATCAAACGCCACTGCTCCCGTCTCAGATGTGCCGTAGAAATTGTGTACTTTGGTTCCCGTGGCGCGGTGGATTTTTTCCTCAATCTCAAGAGTAAGTGGCGAACCGGCAGACACAGCGAGCTCCAACGATGGATGGTCAAGGCAATCCGACATCATCCACGTCTTCCATAGCGCCGGAACCCCGGGAAGGAAACAGGCATGATGCCGATCGAATGCCTGCTGGAGAAACATCGGTAATGGAGCGGAAATCACATCCAGAGGAATACCCCCTAACAAGAGCGGTAAAGCTAAGCATCCCAACCCGTAGGTATGCGCCAATGAAATAGCCACCAGCCCAACACGCTCAGGAACCAGACCGAGGCCTTCAATATTCCGAGCCGCCTCTGCCAGCACGGCCCGCTCATCGAGAAACAAACTTCGCTCTACTCCCGACGCCCCGCAGGACTGCTTGATAAAAACCGTTCCATCAGGAATGGCAGAGCGGATGGCTCGAGGCCTGCAGTGACTGGTCTCCAGAACCAGAACAGGGGTCCCCGTTTTCCATCCGGCTAAAATCATCGGCAAAAAATCCACCTGATCAGCCTGCGCGATAACATACTCTGTTGTGTCGTCGATTGAACCCACAAGCTCTTCAGCACGGCGGTCGAGATCCGCGTATGTCCACGGAAGTTCCAGCCCATGATGCCAAAGAGCGGTCCGCTGGCCACGTCCTGCCATAATCTCTCGCCAGCGCGCATTCAACATAGAGAAACCAGTTAGCATCTTCTTTACAAATTGCCAAGAGCGGTAATAGTTCTTACACGATTCTCACCCATGCCATGCCGACCTCTCCCACCACTGGCCAGCCTCGTGTTTTTGTCACAGGCACGGGCATGATCTCACCGATGGGATCAGATTATGCAAGCCATCTTGGCTCGCTTCGAAAAGGTCAAACGCACTTCAGCGAAATTGACTTTTTTGATACCGAACGGCTCCGCGTTCACACGGCAGGCATTGCTACCGCGCCGGATGACACGAGTGATTTCAAACTGTCCGCACGTGAGTTAGAACGCACGGATCGTGGC
>JARFPV010000078.1 GCA_029288115.1 Akkermansiaceae bacterium
CCAATGCGATGCTCGACCCCGGTGTGGTACAAAATCGGTTCAGTGGGCAGAAAATTTTTATCGAAGGACGCAGCGGCGACATACTCAACGGATTACACATCTATCATCTGAATGAGGAAAATGAAACGGACTTCCCCATCAGCAGCATCCACGCCCGCGAGGCAAAACTCAAGATTATCGATGAGTCGAAGCAAATCCGGCTCCATCTCACTGATGCCACCATCGATAGCCGGAACCCGGACGGCACGCGCGAGCTAGCATTCATCGGCGAGTGGGAGCCACTGTTGTTCGATGCCACTGAAGACCGGAGGAAGCGCCGCAAGCCCAGCACGATGACTAACAAGGAAATTCGTGAATGGCTAACAAGCGGCGAGTTTATCGTGCAAGACAAACGCAACATTCTGCACAACGAAATTCACCGCAGGTATGCCTTCTCATGTGCCTGCCTCGCTCTGGCACTCGTTGCGGTTCCCCTCGGCATCAACGCACGCCGCAAGGAGACATCCACCGGCTTGGCAATCAGCATTGGAGTGGGGCTGGGATACTTTCTCTTCTTTATGATCGCCTCCGAGTTTCAGGAAGACGATGGCAACAAAGCCGTCATTCTGTTCTGGCTACCAAACGTGGTTTGTCTGGGTCTGGGCATTATCCTCTTTTTCCGGGCACGCAGAAAATAATCCACCATGCAGCGTCAGCTCAAAGCCTTCCTTCGTAATCTCAGCAAAGGGACAGTACGCATCCTTTCCGGTAACGGTCTGGACTGGTTACCGATCCGCGGCCCCCTGAAGCGCTACAATTCCGAGAAATTCGGCTACGACATCAAGGCTGGGTTGAATGTGGCTCTGTTGGCACTCCCCCAAGGCATGGCCTACGCCGCCATTGCCGAATTGCCCATTTATTACGGCATCATCTGCTCCGCCATTGCTGCGATCGTCGCCCCCATCTTCGCAGCTTCCCGCCACACCATCCTCGGCCCCACGAATGCAACGTCATTCATGATCTTCAGCTTCTTTGCCGCGCAAGGAGCGATGGACAAATCCCCGGTGGAATACATGCCACTGCTCGTCATGATGGTGGGCGTCCTGTCCGTATTTGGTGCCTTGTTCAAGGTCGCCGACCTGCTCCAATACGTCAGCCGCAGTGTGCTGGTCGGCTACATCACCGGTGCAGCATTGTTGATCCTGACCAACCAACTGAAGCACCTGTTAGGGGTTGCCGGACCGATGAATGAAGGCGAGTCCGCCAAGACATTTTTTGCCATCGTCGACAAAATGGCAGGCCTCTGGGAGCACTTCCTCTGGCAGCCAGTATCACTGGGTGTCGGAACACTTCTGCTCTACATGATCTTGCAGAAAAAGCTCCCCCTGTTACCCAACTTCGCACTCAGCCTGACCATATCATCCCTCGCCGGATGGATGCTGCGGATGTGGGCATCACCATTCGAATCACTTGCCACTTTTGAGGCATTCCAGCTCGACCAGATATCCCCTGGCCTGCCTGACATCAACTGGGATGATATTTCCACTCTGATCGGAGTCGCCTTTGCCATCGCTTTCCTTGCATCCTTGGAAAATACCGTCATGGCAAAATCACTCGCCAGCCGGGCCGGCAGCCGCACCGATGTGAACCAGGACATGCTCTCAGTCGGCATGGCCAACATCGCCACCTCTCTCACCGCCGCCATGCCCGCATCCGGATCGCTGACACGCTCGGCATTGAATTACGAATCGCATTCCAAATCACGCTTCGCATCCATCTACTGCGGCATCCTCTGCCTGCTCGGGTTCTACGCGCTGGTGAAGCTCCCAATCGTCGAAAATATCCCGAAAACTTCCCTCGCTGCCCTCGTCATCGGTATCGCCATCTCACTGATCAACTGGAAAAACATCCGCATCTGCCTGCGCTCCACCCCGGACGATGCCCTGGTCATCGTCACCACGTTTGCCGCCACCCTCCTCACCCGACTCGACTACGCCATCTTCATCGGCGTCGCCCTCTCCATCACCCTGTTCCTGCGCAAAGCCTCCCGACCCCACCTCGTGGAGTACGAGATCAGCGACGAAGGTGACCTGCGCGAAAAAGGCGAAAAAACCAAGCGGCCCAACCCGTCCATCTCGATCGTCCACGTCGAAGGCGACCTCTTCTTCGGTGCCGCCGACCTGTTCCGCACCCAGGTCCAGCGCACCATCGCCGACCAAAACCTCAAGGTCATCATCCTCCGGCTGAAAAATGCCCGCCACCTCGATGCCACCAGCGTGCTCGCCCTTGAGGACCTGATCAAACACACCCGCAAGAAAGGCGTGCACGTCCTCATCTCAGGTGCCACCCGCGACGTCTACGAGCTGTCTCTTATACACATCTCCGAGCCCACGAGACATATCT
>JARFPV010000248.1 GCA_029288115.1 Akkermansiaceae bacterium
AGGATACCCTCAGCAATAATATCGCACTGCATAATCCCGCCGAAAATGTTGACTAGGATCCCTTTAACATTTGGATCACCCAGGATGATTTTAAAAGCAGCGGAAACTTGTTCTTTGGTTGCGCCACCTCCGACATCAAGGAAGTTAGCAGGATCACCACCGCAGTGTTTGATGATGTCCATGGTTGCCATTGCCAGGCCTGCGCCATTCACAAGACAGGCGATGTTTCCATCAAGACCGATGTAGTTTAGGTCAAACTTAGAAGCTTCGACTTCGCGCGGATCCTCCTCATCGGTATCGCGGTAAGCCACAATATCGGGATGACGATAGAGCGCATTGTCGTCAAAACCAAACTTGGCATCGAGGGCAAGCACCTGGCCGTCAGGCGTAACTACCAATGGGTTAATCTCCACCATCGAGCAGTCGCACTTGAGAAATAGAGTATAAAGGTTTTTGATGAGTTTTCCAAATTGCTTAGCTTGCTCACCTGAAAGCTCCAGCGCCTTAGCAAGCTTACGAATTTCATACCCCTGAAGACCTGCCAGTGGATGGATAAACTCACGGACGATTTTTTCCGGTGTCGACTCTGCGACCTCCTCAATATCCATGCCACCTTCGGTACTTGCAACGATGACAGGCCTGCAGGTCTCACGGTCCATGAGGATAGCGAGGTAGAGCTCACGTTCGATATCAACGGCTTCACCAATCATCACCTTGCTGACGAGTTTGCCTTCTTCGCCGGTCTGTTTAGTAACGAGCGTCTGGCCGATCATTTTTTCGGCATATTCAGCGGCTTTATCAGCTGTCTCCACAAGGTGCACACCTCCTTGGAATCCATTTTTAAATGTGCCTTTGCCCCTTCCTCCTGCGTGGACTTGAGCCTTGATTACGAGGTTGTTGCCGCCGATGGATTCGGCTGCGGCCTTTGCTTCTTCAGCTGTTCCAGCGACCTGTCCATTGGGACTTGCCACACCGAATTTTTCGAACAACTCCTTTGCCTGATATTCGTGGATATTCATGGGAAATATTGTGCCGCACGGCGCGGACGCGGGAAGCTACGGCTCAGGCATCCACGGGTCAAGGTCAATCACGATTGCTGACAATATCAAACAATAGCCTTGGCAGGCAGCGCTATGGGGACACAAATACGTCTCAATGAAAATCATCTGCCAAGCACTCATAAGCACCATCGCATTCATCGCACCCTTGTGTGCCAAACAACCCGCTGCCACTTGGGCTCACGAAGCCAGTGATATCAAGCCAGATTCCAAGGTTCACTACGGTCGGCTGCCAAATGGCATGAAATACATCATCATGCGTAATACCGAGCCACCAGGCCGGGTCAGCATGAGACTTCATATTGCCGCCGGCTCCCTGATGGAAAGAGATGACCAGCGCGGTGTTGCCCACTTCCTTGAGCACATGGTATTCAATGGATCGAAGAATTTTCCTGACCCCACCAAACTCATCCCGCAGATGCAGCGACTCGGCATCGCTTTTGGTGCGCATGCGAATGCCTACACCTCATTCGATGAGACCGTTTACATGCTCGATTTACCGAACATTGAAGCAGACACCTTGAAACTCGGGTTTGATGTCATGCGCGACTTTGGAGATGGTGCATTTCTCCGTAAAGAAGAGATCGATAAAGAGCGAGGCGTGATTCTCTCTGAAAAAACGTCCCGCGACTCAGTACAAATGCGACTCATGGAACAGCAGTTCAATGCCCTGCTCCCGGATGCACTGCTGTCCAAACGCTTCCCCATTGGCACTGAAAAAATCATCAAAACCGCTCCTCGCGCTGCATTCACTGACTTTTACTCACAGTATTATATCCCCAGTAAGATGACATTCATTTATGTGGGCGACCTCGACATCCAACAAGCCAAGCAAAGAATCATCAATACCTTCGGAAGTATGAAAAACCCGGAAAAACCCGGACTCGATCCGAATCTGGGAACTATTCCAAGCGGCCTGGGCTTTAACACGCTGGTGATCTCTGACAAGGAAGTAGCCACCACCGATATCAGCCTGGTGAGCATCAAAAAACACCAACGCAAACCTGACACCATTGCAAACCGTGGTGCCAAGCTCTCATTGACAGCGGCCAACTCCATTCTGAACAGACGTTTTTCTATTCTGGCAAAAAAAGAGAACTCCGTCATCTCAGGGGGAAATGCCTACCTTTACGATCTGTTCAAGTTTTCAGAAATCCACGGACTCTCAGTGGATGCCAAAAACCACGATTGGAAAGCCGCTGTCCCAATTCTTGAACAGGAAATGCGCCGTGCGCTTGAACATGGCTTCACCCAAAGTGAGCTCGACGAAATCAAAGCCAACCTGATCAACGCCTACGAGCGCGCCGTCAAGTCGGCACCCAGCCGCAAAACCAACAATCTGGCATCGTCCCTTGCCAAGCACGTTCACAATCGCGCTGTGTTTTCCACACCCGAAGACGACCTTGCCATCCTTCGAAAAAACCTGGCCAAGGTCACACCAAAGACTGCTCACGAAGCATTCAGAAAACAGTGGAAAACCAAGGACGTCACCCTCATTTTGACCACCAACAAGGAAACGGCAGATGCCAAGGCCCAGCTTGCTTCATTGTTTAAGAAAAGTAACAACGTAGCAGTCAAGGCACCTGAAAAAAAGGATGCCCAGAAATTTGACTATACCATTGTTGGCAAACCTGGAGAGATCACCGAAACGAAGCACATCAAGGAACACGATTTCACCCAAATCAACTTCCACAATGGTTGTCGCTGCAATATCAAAAAAACTGACTTCAGTAAGGATTCCGTAAGCATAACGACGCGCATAGGTGGCGGCAAGCTCACCATGCCCAAGGACAAACCCGGTCTGGATACCTTCGCTGCGGCTACTTTCACCGCCGGTGGTCTTGGCAAACACAGCAGCGATGACCTCCGCTCGATTCTTGCTGGGAAAAATGCCGGCATTCAGTTTTCCGTAGGCGATGATGCGTTTGTGTTAGGCGGATCAACCACTCCTGACGACCTGGAACTCCAGCTACAGTTACTCTGTGCTTATATAACAGATCCTGGATTTCGGCCGGAAGCAGAGCGTATGTTCAAGGCGCAAATCCCAGCCATCTATTCACAGATGAAACACACCCCGGCAGGTGCCCAGGCAAAACTCGGAGCATTTCTACGCGGCAACGACCCTCGATTTGTATTTCCTACCCAGCAACAAGCTGAGGCACTGAGCAGCAAAGATGTGAAACAATGGATTCTTCCCGCACTGCAGAAAGAATATATGGAAGTATCCATCGTCGGCGACTTTGATCCCGACAAAATCAAACAGATTCTTGCCCGGACTGTTGGTGCTTTACCCAAGCGTGTTGCCACCAAACTCCCCTACACCGAACAACGTGAGCTTCCGCAACTACCAAAACCACCTCAGAAAAAACGCTACACGTTCGAAAGCCGCATCCCCACGGGGACTGCGATCATCACCTGGCGCGGCCCAGCACTCACAGCTGACTCAATTGGAAAAATCAGGCGCATGGGTGTTCTCAGCTCCATACTTTCCAATAGAATGCGTGAGAAAATTCGTGAAGAACTCGGTGAGGCATACAGTCCCTACGCTGGCTTCCAGCCGAGTGACACATTCAAGGATCTCGGTTACATGCTTGCCGTGAGCCCCGGAAAACCTGAACAAGCCGAACGTGTTGGCAAAATCATCATCGAATTAGCTGACAAGCTTGCCCGAGAAGGCGCCACTGAGGATGAACTCAAACGTGCCCTTGCTCCAAAACTCAGCGAGCTGAAAAAGACCCTCCGTCAGAACTCTTACTGGCTAGGAACAGTCATGTCGCAGTCCCAGGAGCAGCCATACCGCCTCCAGTGGGCGAGCGAGCGCGACAAAGACTACGCTACGATGAAACTTGATGAGGTCAACGCACTGGCCAAGCAATACTTGGGTAAGAACAACGCCTTCCGCTTCGAAATTATCCCCGAGGCAAAGTAACAAGTATTCATTCGATCACTCAACTGGTTGCTTTCTCTTAAGCGAGTAAGCAAGGAAGCAAAGACCACCAACGATCATGAAGGTGGAGTAAAACTGCCCTTTGGTCAGACCTAGAATCGCAGCCTGACCGACATCAGGCTCGCGGTAGTTCTCCACGATGATACGGAACACTGCGTAGAGCACAAAAAACAGTCCGGTAATCACACCGTTGGCGAGTTTAGGAATACGCACGCGCAAAGTGAAAAGGATGGCAAAGAGCACAAAACCCTCGAGCAGCGACTCATACAACTGCGATGGATGCCGCGCCTGCACGTATTCACCAAGAGTATTTAACAACTCCGGCCTCTCCCTCGACTGATCGATTAAATAAGTCAGCTGCTGGCTGAACACTTCATTTTCTGTGCCTTTGAAACCATCGATCTCAGGGGCCAAAGGCCGGCATGCGTCCACGGCCTCTCCTGCTCGACCGTTTTCCCTCAAAGCCCCAGGAAACTTCATGGCCCAGCTCACACCACTGGTAACCCTTCCGTAGAGTTCGCCGTTGATAAAATTTGCAAGTCTAACGAGAGCAATCCCGATAGGTGCAACCACACACAATCCATCACCCACGCCGGTCCAGGACACCTTGTTGTTACGCGCATAAAAGTATGTGAAAATCACCAGCCCGAGAATACCTCCGTGGCTGGACATACCCCCATCCCACACCTTGAAGATCATCAACGGGTCGTCCGCAAATTCCGATCGCCCAGATGCCGTCTGGAGCTGATAGAATAGGATATAGCCCAATCTGCCACCGAGAAAGACACCAAAAAATGCCGAATACGCGATGAAGTCAGCTACCTTTTCCGCGGGTAAAACCCATAGCTTTTTCCTCGCCAGCCAGCGTAACAGCAAAAACCCGAGCACAAAGCCCAGCAAATAGCCCAAGCCATACCAACGTAGTTTGATCGGCCCGACGACATCAAAGATCACCGGGTCCATGTTGTGGATATAGGTCGCTAGCACGCGCTCAACTCACACTAATCAATCGCGTCTGGCAAGAATCGACTTGGAAGAATGCCAGCGATCGATCTCGCTCAAATTGTTCCTAGCTCGATCTCCTACAAATAGGCCGTAAGCGAATCGACGTTTTGCTGATCGAGCTTTTGCACCAGCGCCATCGAGAGATTCACCATCGCAAGGTAATCATTCACATCGATGATTGAGTTGTGCGAGTGAATATATCGGGATGGTACACCCAGCACGATGCTCGGAACCCCTGAACCCGAGAGGTGGAATGCGCGTGCATCAGTGCCACCGCTACTTCGCACTGCCACCTGGTGAGGAATGTCTTCCTCCTCAGCGGTCGCAACAGCAAGGTCAACCAATGCCGGATTCATAATGGCGGTAGGGTCCTGCATCCTAATTTGCACACCCTGCCCCATCCCCCCTTGGGAAAGCGTCCGATTAAACCCAGGCGTGTCATCTGCAGGGGTTCCCTCCAGTACCACCGCCACATCAGGTTTCGCATGGACAGCTGCCGTTGTGGCACCACGAACCCCTACTTCCTCCTGCACTGTACCACATGTGATGAGTGTATTTGGGTGGCCACTCGCGGCTAGTGCCTGGGTCGCCTGGATGGCACACGCCATGCCAACGCGGTTATCAAATGCCTTTGCCATCAGCAGGTCATTCTGCACCATCCTGGTAAAATCAGTCATTGGCACAACCGGATCCCCGACTCTGATACCGTAATTTGATTCTAAGTCAGCGCGGTTTTGAGCCCCCACATCTATGAACATTTGCTCAATACTAAGAACCTTTGAACGTTCTGAATCAGGCAAGAAATGAGGTGGTTTGGATGAAATCACACCGATGATTTTGTTACCTTCCCGATTGCGCACTGCCACTCTTTGAGCGAGCAGGCAGTGTGACCACCAGCCACCAAGGGGGACAAACTGGATAAACCCATCAGGCGTAATATTCTGCACCCTGAAAGCCACCTCATCCATGTGCCCGGTAAGCAGCACGCGAGGCCCCTCACCACGTTCACAGAATACCGATCCGTTTCCATCCGTGCTGATGTTTCCTACTTCGGCAAGCTCGTCGGCAAATATTGCACGCACCTCATCCTCAAAACCCGGCGCCCCATGGGCATCGGTCAACTCCTGCAATAATCCAATCGCCTTGTCTCTCATGCATTCTATTTAACAGAGCTCTTTCTCACTTCAAACTTGAAACTTCAAACTTGGAACTTAAAGCTCTTGTATGGCTCAAGTCACCGACCTCCACATTTCCAGCAACATCCCGCTGCCCGCCCCCGCTCTATTGCTCTCCGAAGTAGAACGCACTCAGCAGCAAGCAGAGTTCATGGCAGACTCTCGTCAGCATATACGCAACATTCTCAACGGCGAGGATCACCGAATGCTGCTCGTTTGCGGACCATGCTCAATCCATGATACCGACGCGGGAATCGACTACGCCAAACGCCTCGCCAAGCTTTCAGAGGAGGTCAAACACCAGCTCTACATCGTCATGCGAGTGTATTTTGAAAAGCCCCGCACGACCACTGGATGGAAAGGTCTTATCATGGACCCCAAACTCGATGGCTCCGATAACATTCCGGAAGGTTTGCGTCAGGCGCGATTGTTTTTACGTGAAGTCATTGATGCCGGCCTGCCCACCGCCACCGAGCTCCTTGACCCAATCACACCTCAGTATATTGCCGATCTCATAAGCTGGTCTGCCATCGGTGCACGCACAACCGAAAGCCAGACACACCGGCAGATGGCGTCAGGACTATCGATGCCGCTGGGTTTCAAAAACACCACCACTGGCGACCTCGTAGCAGCCGTCAATGCCATCAAGGCTGCCACCCAGTCACAGACATTTCTCGGCGTCAGCGAGCAGGGCGTGGCATCCGCCGTCACCACATCGGGAAACCCCGACTGCCACATCATTCTACGCGGTGGCGACCAGGGACCCAACTATGGTGCCGATGATGTTTCCGTCACCACTTCACTGTTAGAAAAAAACAACCTTCAGCCATCCGTCATGATCGACGCTTCACACGCAAATTGCGGAAAGAAGCAGGAGAAAATGGCCGACGTCTTCAGAGAAATCGTGCGACAACGCTGCGGCGGCAACACCAATGTGATTGGAGCGATGTTAGAAAGCAACATCGTGGCCGGAAACCAAAGCTTCCCCCGCCCTGTCGAGGAGCTCACCTATGGACAGTCCATCACGGATCAATGCATCGATTGGGAAACCACGGAGACGATCGTTCGAGAAGCAGCCGAGCAGTTGAAAGCAGCGGGGGTCGCTGGCTAATCCCATGATTGCCGACTGCACATTCGCTGCCATCGATTTCGAGTCAGCTGGCGCGGAGCGTGGCAAAACGGATGTTCCTGTGCAGATCGGCATGGCGACGTGGTCGATAGCTAACGGTCACACCGATGCGTTTGTTTCGTTCCTTCACACTGAACGAAAGATCAGCTGGGCAGCGCAGAAAGTGCATGGCATTACAACGGCAGATTTAGCGGGAGCACCTCCACTGATGACGCTATGGCCAGAAATCAAACGACGACTTGGCGGAAACATCGTTGTTGCCCACGGTCACGGAACCGAAAAACGCTACCTGCGCGCGTTCCCAGCCCACGGGTTTGGCCCTTGGGTGGATACTCTGCAGCTCTACCGCGCAGCATTCCCAGACTTACCCTCACACTCGCTTGGAGATCTTTGCGAGCAGTTTCAGCTCACCCATAAGGTCTCCTCATACGTTGCGGAAAAAACCTGGCACGATGCCCTCTATGATTCCGTTGCTTCACTCGTGTTACTTGAACATTTCATCCAAGAGTTAGATCTATCCCAGCAATCTGAGGAAATCCTGATCTATCCTGAGACCAGAAACTGGCACCGCACGCGAAGATCCTAGCGGCTCGGAGTAACCAAGCTTGAATAAGCGTGTTGAATTTGCTACATGACCGTCAATGGCACACCGCAAGGAAACTCATGTCCGAGAAAAACAGGCAGTTTTCGATATTCCCGGATCACCAGCAAAAACAGTCATCATCGTCGTAGCATTTGCGCTTTTTTTTGTGATCCGCAATTACCTTCCGTTGGGAGAAATTGACCCCAAACTCGACAGCGCGAGTGTCCGCACAGGATTGGCAATTCTTGCACTAGCAGCACTTCTCTGGCTGACAGAAGCCATGCCGCTAGCGTTAACTGCCATTTTGATTCCGGTCATGGCATCGCTAACAGGCACTCTTGACGTGAGTGGAAGCTTCTCTAGCTTTGCCCATCCTCTTATTTTTCTGTTTTTAGGAGGGTTTGGCCTCGCCGCCGCCTTATCGAGACAAGGGATAGATCGCTGGTTAGCGCTGCGCATCCTTAAACTAGGACGTGGAAATTTCCACCTCACTGCAGTTGCGATGTTTATGGTATCGGCTGCTCTGTCTATGTGGATATCCAACACTGCCACTGTAGCACTCCTGTTACCTGTCGCCTTGGGAATTCTCGGCAGCCTTTCTTCTACTGTGGGTGACAATCAATCGAGGAAAGCCAGTGTTTATCTTTTGTTGGGGATTGCCTACTCAGCAAGCATCGGAGGCATCGGCACACTGATAGGAACGGCACCCAATGCCATTGCCGCAGCCAATTTAAAAATTGGATTCACCGAATGGTTGAAAATTGGCCTCCCATGCGTTGCCATTCTACTGCCGTTGCTCATCATCGTGCTCAAACTACTTGTTAAGACAGGCCCCCTACCACAATTCACCCCGCCTACAGACGAATTTCATTTCAATCGGAAACGCATCCTCACTCTGGTCATTTTCCTGTGCACGATCGGCTGCTGGATCTCTAGCGCACCACTCTCAAGCTTACTGGGCATCGCCAAATCTTTTGACTCCATTATCGCCGTTTCTGCCGTGCTCGTGCTCGCAGGATTCCACCTCGTCGGATGGAAAGATATCGATAAGGCCACTGACTGGGGTGTGCTCCTGCTCTTCGGTGGTGGCATCACCTTGAGCAAAATTCTCGGGAACACAGGAGCAAGCTACTATCTCGCACAGCAAATTCAGCAGCTGACATCCGGATGGCCACATTTTTTACTTATCGGGGCGGTGGTTCTATTTGTTATTTTCCTCACCGAACTATCTAGCAATACCGCAAGCACGGCCCTGCTGGTTCCAATCTTCGCGGCACTGGCAACCGACATGGGTATTCCTCCGACGCAGCTCATCCTACCACTAACCGTAGCTGCTTCATGCGCCTTTATGCTGCCGATTGCAACGCCTCCGAATGCAATCGTGTTTGGCTCAGGAAAAATCAACCAGCTGTCTCTTATACACATCTCCGAGCCCACG
>JARFPV010000262.1 GCA_029288115.1 Akkermansiaceae bacterium
GCAATGATGCCGGCAACGGCGAGAGGTACGAGTACCGGTTGTAGATAGCCGAGTATCTGACCGGTGAGCCAAATCAATCCGACAATAAGGGCGCCGATCACAAGAATGGCGAGTCCGGTGAGGGCTCGCCAGAGAGTGCGGCGCTGAAACTGGCTGGGGTAGCGTGGTGTCACAGACGTAGAAACTAACGATTCTCCGGAAAAATGCGATGGTAAAATCGGGCGGAAATTCTACTCGCCTAGGCCATTGACAATTTGCTTCTGAAATCAGTGGCTACTGTTTCTTTTTCGGAACCTCTACCAGCAATGTCGATTCGGCAAGATCAGAGGGAGCCACGGCGACCTCATTTAACGGCAGGGCATTGGTCGAGCCGTAGCGTGCCTTGACCAGCCGTTGCACCGTGGGGTGTTTCAGGTTGTAGGAACTGAACGCGCGAGGTTTGCACAACTCAATGCCGACGGCATTTTTGTAAACCTTCCAGACCAGCTCGGAGCAGTAGATCCTGTCGTCTGACCATCTGAACTGGCCGTCGTAGTCTTTCCCCAGCACAGAGTTACAGTACTGCTCTGCTTTGCTGACGGCATCGGCATTGATCTGTTTGTCCGCCTCCTTGAGGCGCATGGCATAGAAGGACTTGGGACTGCGTGCGATAAATCGGGACAGTGGCGTTACTTTCACGGGTTGAACCGCCTCGATAACCATGGGTTTCCCATCACGGAAAAAGACCATGCCCACGTGTGTCCAACGTGAGTCGGTAGCGGCTTTGATGGCTATTCCTTGATTGCTGTTAGTTTCTTGAAAGACAATGTCGCCGTTACGAAGTTCGTAGGGGTTGTACGTGCGGACTTTCTGGTAGTGGGCGTAGCCCACGGACATGACGATGAGAGCGGCGAGGAACGTCAGGGAAGTAATCCATTTTTTTGCATTCATACTCCGCACCCTAGCATACATTCGTAGCTCGCAAAATTAAAGATGAGGGAAAAGCATCATGGCCGCAGTACGTGACGGTAGGGTGAGGGGATTCCAGCGCGATGGTGAACTGGTGATGCGGTGGCTCTTTTTCTTGTCTTCTTCGATGATGCGAAGTTGTTCGCGGGCGAAGGCTCGGCTGATCACGTTCAAGTTCTGTTCATCATTCAGATAGAGTGAGCGCGGATCCATGTTTGCGGAGCCGACGGAAGAGAAAACGCCATCGATGACAAGCACCTTGCAGTGCATCATGGTGGGTTTGTATTCGTAAATATGCACCCCGGCATTCAGTAATCGACGGTATTGATAACGCGACAAGTAGCGCAGTATCCAGGCGTCATTGTGCCCAGAGGGAACAATGATTTCCACATGCACCCCACGTCTGCGGGCATCCAGTATGGCTTGCAGCATTGGCCGATCTAACAATACATACGAATTTTCAATCACGATGCTTTTTCGCGCGGCGGCAAACGCTTGGCGGTAAAAATGCGGGATGGTGAACTGTTTTTCGATGGGCGCGGAATTGAACGCTTGCGCGACCATATTCCCTCTGTTCCTGAGGGGTGGGTAGTAAGCGGTGCCCGTCAGAGCGGTTCCTCCGAGCTTGCGCCAGTTGTCTTCAAAGGCGTGCTGAAGCTGTGCAACCACTGGGCCAGTCACCCGGTAGTGGTTCTCGCGCCATTGATTCGGGTTCTGGGCATTTCCCTGCCATGCGTCAGCTATACCGCAGCCTCCGGTGAATCCTACCTTGCCATCGACGACCATGATTTTTCTGTGGTCACGGGTGTTGAGCTGCCCAAGTTTCAACAGCGACCAGCGGTTATAAAATCGCAAATCGACTCCACTCTTTTGCATTGCTGCGATGTTTCTTTTTCCCATTTTGGCACTGCCGATAAGGTCGAGAATCATGTGTACTTTGACTCCTGCTTTGGCGCGTTCGCAGATCGCCTGGGTAAATTCGTGTGCAGCATTGCCATTCACGAAGGCGTAGGTCTCGAAGGTGATTGTTCTTTTTGCCTCCCTAATGGACTTAAGCATCGGCGGGTAGAACCCGTCGCCATTGACGAGAGATTCGATATGGTTTCCTCCTGTCCAGGCGACACCCGTGGTCTTGCTGATTGCTGGCTTAAATGCTGATGTCCCAATAGCCGCTGTGCGATCTATCGGTTGGTTTCTTGCAATTTGAATACCAGATGAACACGCGGTAAGAGCAAGACCGATGAAGGTCGCGAGTGCTATTAGCAAGTGGTGATTACGGGATGAACCAAGCATTGGGAAAGGCAGCATGATATCGGCCTAAGCACAGTTGACAAGCCAGACACGTGATAATCCTGTGATTAACAAAATCATCATTGGAAATACCCGTGTCGATACGCTAGACAAGTTGCGTGGACGCTATTGTCATCAAAGGAGCCCGGCAACATAACCTGCGCGGCATCAATGTGGATATTCCGCGTGGCAAGCTAGTTGTCATCACCGGGCCGAGTGGTAGCGGTAAGTCGTCGCTGGCATTCCACACACTTTATGCCGAGGGCCAGAGGCGGTATGTCGAAAGCCTCAGCGCCTACGCACGCCAGTTTCTCGATCAGCTCGACAAGCCAGACGTGGATTCGATCGAGGGTCTTAGCCCTGCCATTGCAATCGAGCAGCGAACCGGAGGAATGAATCCACGCTCGACAATTGCCACCTCGACGGAAATTTACGATTATCTACGGATTCTTTATGCCGCGATTGGTGTCCCCCATGATCCCAAAACAGGTGAGCGGCTGGAAAAGATGACATCGGCAGACATCATCGATGCGCTTTCGAATAAGCCCGAAAAAACCAAGGTGGTGCTGCTCGCCCCTGTCCCACGTGAAGAGGCCAGTGATGTGACTGTTTTATTGGAAAATCTCCAGCGTCAGGGCTTTGTCCGAATACGTGTAAATGGCACCATGCTCGAGCTCGATGAGGCTGCCGGCCAGTGGCCTAAACGGGTGAAAAATATCGAGATTGTCGTGGATCGGCTCGTGATAAGGGATGGTGCAATGAGCCGACTTGCGGACTCCGTGGAAACTACACTCAGGATTTGTGGGAGCCATGCCCTGGCGCTCGTCATGGAACCTGAATCGGACGACTGGCAGGAGATCTCGTTCCAGACCAGTTATCGCAATCCAGCCACTGGATTTGAGCTTCCTGAGCTCACGCCAAAGCATTTTTCATTTAATTCAAGCCACGGAGCATGTCCCCATTGCCACGGGCTTGGAACAGAGATGTCATGCGACCCGGATTTGTTAGTCCCTGACGTCACCAAGTCGATCAATAAGGGCGCCATACTGATCTGGAAAAGCAACAAACGGAAAACGAGCTGGCAGGGGAAAAAAATCGAAGCCCTTGCCAAGGAGATGGGTCAGGACACGAACGCTCCGTTTTCCTCCATGTCAGAGGGGTTCAAACACGCACTGTTCTATGGCACCGGAGATAAGGAAATCGAGGTGATTTGGGAAAAGGATGGGTTTCAGCGTCCATTCACCAAAGCATTTGAGGGGCTGTGCCGAACCGTGGAAAGGTTTTCTCGAGAAAGCAAAAGTAATGCAGTGCGCGCAAGTATGAGCCGCTTCATGACCTCGCGCCAGTGTCCTGTTTGCGAGGGGCGCAGGCTCAAGCCTTCGATCCTTGCTGTGACGATGGATCATCCGTCCGAAGAGCCACTAGGGATTGATCGATTTTGTGCATTACCCGTCGAAGACGCTCTCAAGTGGTTGGGGGAGATACAGCTGCCTAAAGGTCGGGCCGAAGCCCTGAAGGGAGTGCTGGGCGAGATCTTGCGGCGATTGAAATTTCTCGATGACGTTGGGCTTTCCTATCTCACCCTCGACCGCGCAAGCAACACGCTCTCAGGTGGTGAGGCGCAGCGTATCCGACTCGCCACTCAGATTGGTGCAGGGCTCTCGGGAGTGATCTATGTGCTCGATGAACCAAGCATCGGCCTGCACGCCGCTGATAATGCCAGGCTGATCCGGGCCCTGGTAAGATTGCGTGACCTTGGGAATACTGTGGTCGTGGTTGAGCATGATGAGGAAACGATACGGGCAGCAGACTGGTTGATAGACATTGGTCCGGGGGCCGGTAGCCATGGAGGTGCTCTGTTAGCCGAAGGGAAGCCAGATGAGGTAATCCTGAGTGCCAAGTCAGTCACTGGAAAATGGCTCGCTGGGAAACATCCTCTGAATCAACCTAACAAACATCTGTCACCATCCGGTGAGATTATCATCCGTAATGCGCGTGAGCATAACCTGCAGGGAATTGATGTTAACATTCCACTCGGGCTGATGGTAACGGTAACGGGTCCCAGCGGCAGTGGGAAATCCACCCTTATTGATAAAATTCTGCGCCGCGCACTTGCCCGTCATTTTCACCGGGCCACTAGCCAACCGGGTAAACATGATGGAATCGAGGGGATTGAGCAGCTTGATAAAGTCGTAGTGGTCGACCAGAAGCCGATCGGTCGCAGCCCACGGTCCAACCCCGCCACCTACACCGGAGCTCTCGATTTAATCCGCACGCTCTTTGCCAAGCTTCCACTTGCCCGGCAACGTGGCTACAATGGAGGGAGGTTTAGCTTCAACGTCAAGGGAGGGCGGTGCGAAAAATGCCAGGGAGATGGAGCCATTCGAATTGATATGCATTTCCTGAACGACGCATACATCACCTGTGATTCATGCGGAGGGAAACGCTACAATCGCGAAACTCTGGAGGTGACTTACAAAGGCAAAAATATTTCCGAAGTGCTGGAGATGACTGCCGAAGAAGCTGCCGGGTTTTTTGAAAACGTACCCAAATTGAGCCGGATACTTACCGCGCTCTGTGACGTTGGGTTGGGATATATTCATTTAGGTCAGCCCGCCAACACTCTCTCGGGTGGTGAAGCACAGCGGGTAAAACTCGCCGACGAACTTTCCCGTCCAAACACCGGTCATTGTCTTTACCTGTTGGACGAGCCAACGACAGGATTGCACTTTGAAGACATCCGTGTGCTGCTCGATGTGCTCTACAAACTTCGAGATGCCGGAAACTCGCTGGTAGTCGTTGAGCACAATCTCGATGTGATCCGCGCTTCGGACTGGGTTATCGATCTCGGTCCCGGAGGTGGTAAACATGGCGGCCAAATCGTAGCCACTGGCAGACCCGATGTGATAGCATCAAACCCAGCGAGTCTCACAGGTTCTTGGCTAGTTGATTGATCTGGACAGCAGCGTGAGGAACCTTATTTTCAACATCTATGGACAATGATTTTTCAGGGAGACCACCTATGGAC
>JARFPV010000310.1 GCA_029288115.1 Akkermansiaceae bacterium
GCCCGAAGGGCGACCTCTGGTGACCACAGCACGGTGGAACCACCCGGTCCCATTCCGAACCCGGAAGTGAAACGCTGTTGCGCCGATGGTAGTGGGGCGATAGGCCCTGTGAGAGTAGGTCGTCGCCAGGTCTATGCCCGGGGTCTTCGTAACCGAAGACTCCGGGCTTTTTTGTGCGCGGATTTGTGAAAAAAAGCAGACAACTTTTAGCCATCTAGGCGTTTATTTCATTGTAGAATCAGGGAGCAAGGCACGTATAGGTGTTTTGTTCCCTTGCTGAACTCAGAAACAGCGCGATATTTTATAAACCTTACTCAATTGACCACATTCAGAACACCAACCATGAAAACCACATCCGTATCCCATAAACGCCCACATTTGAGCACGATCCACCGTAGCGCCTCTGGCTTTACCTTACTGGAAATGGTGATCGTTCTCGGTATCATCGCCATGATCATGGGCGGTGCGATTTATCTGATGACCGGTATGCAGGACAGCGCCAAGATTACCCAGGTCGAGTCGGACCAAAAAACCTATATGATGGCTCTGGAGCGTTACCGGACACTTGCCGGGCAGTATCCATCCGAGCAGCAAGGCCTGAAGGCTCTGGTAGATCGCCCAACGACTGCTCCTCGTCCAAGAAAATGGTCAAGCATGATGGATCGCTTAAAGGAGGACCCATGGGGAAATCCCTACGTTTACAAATTTCCAGGTTCAAAGAAAAAGAACCAGCCCGAGATAATTAGCTGGGGTGAGGATGGTCTGGAAGGGACTGAGGATGATCTAACAAGCCAGGAATGATTGTAGCACACCGACATAGGGCGAGAACCGCTCGGCGAGGATTTACCTTGTTGGAAATGGTAATCGTTCTGTCGATCATTGCTGCGATTGCCACGATGGCAGTTCTTTCGTTTGGCAATGTAGAGGCCGAGCAGCGTTTGCGAGAGTCGATAGGAAGTATTGAGGCTCTCGCCAAGCGCGGAAGGAATATTGCGGTGCGACAGCAGCGTGCCTATCAACTGACGATTAGTGAAGAATCCATTTCAATAAGTCCTCAATATGCGCGTGTAGAGGGTAGTGGTAGCGGCGATGATGAATTGGAAGTTCGGGAAAAATTTGAAGACATCACCGACGTTGAAAACACAGATAGTGAAGTCGTTTATGAAGTGAGGCGATGGGGCAGCGATGAATGGCAACTCATTGAGAAAGATAAGAAGGTGGTAGTGACGATTGATCCTGCCGGTTTAGTGGAGCCGATTTCCATTCGGTGCTCTGTCGGGAATAGCTGGATTATCCAAGATCTGCACCCATTGACTGCAGGGGTGCGTTACGAGGAGATGAACATCGATACAGATTGAAAACACACCGTA
>JARFPV010000432.1 GCA_029288115.1 Akkermansiaceae bacterium
TGCCAATAATGATGGGCGCCTCACTTTGGAGGAAATGAAGAAGTGATGGTTGGTGGGTTCATTTATTGACCGCGAAATATGCTAAAGACGCGAAAGAAAGACTTTGGTTGATACTTCATATTGAACCACGGATGGCACGGAATACACGGAGGGGCTTGGGTTGCCGAGGGACAGGAGTGTCCCTCCTCCCTAGGCTCGAGCAGCGGGTTATAGTAGAGAGTGTGGACACTCTTGTCCACAACGGAGGATGCGTGAGGTAAGCTGAGCTGAGCTATTTGTTCCTTTTTCCCAGAGCGTCACATTCACCTCCTGGAGGATGGGCTGTGATGGTTGCCTAGCGTTCCTTGGGTTCTATGGCATCCAGTTGGCTGTGGTATGTCTCGTATTGGGACTCGGTGTGGGTGAGAGCTGAGGCTGCGGCGCGTTGTTGTGCTTTTTGGGCTTCGTCGTTTTGGCCGAGTTTTTCGAGGAGCATGGTTTTGATGTGCAGGAGTTTGGCAGTGCGGGTGCATTTGCACTGTTCTTTGCCGCTGTAAATTCGATCATGGGCGAGGATGGCTGCATCGATATCTGCTAGGGCGTTTTTCCAGTCTTTGAGGCCGATGTAGGCGAGGGCTCGGCCGTGGAGTTGGGGTGGGAGCCAGCTGTCTTGGTCGCGGCGGTCGGTTGGGAATGGTCCGGAGAAGCTTAGCACGGCGTCTTTGTGTTTTCCTTGTTTCAGGGTGTCGAGTGACTGTGCCATCGCATGTTGTTGGATATTTCTTTTGATGGCGCGTTTGATGGATCCGGTGTATTCGCCGATGCCTTCGGCTCGCTGTTGTGGGTGGACGAGGCCGGAGATCGACCAGACGAGGGTGCCGTCGGGGCGGATGAGGAAAATGTTTGCTGCCTTGTCGGCGGAGAGGATGCCGAATTTTTTAACGAGAGGATTTTTTAATCCGCCGGGAACCATGACGGCTTGGCACGGCCATGCGTATTTTTTCATCAGCGCTTGCACTTTGGTTTTGTCGTCGCTGAGGAAGGCGGCGATGACCTGGATGGACTTGCTGGGGTCTTGCTCGGCCATCTCGAGTGCGTGCTGCATGACGCCGCGGGTTTCCCGTTTTCTTCCATTGTCATCGATGGTGACGCTGCCGATGATTTCTGTTGGGAAATCGGTGTTAGGATCGGCGGGTGGCTCGATAAACATGATCAAGGTGAGTTTATCTTTGGTAGCTTGCGGGAAGGAAAGTTTGTCTCCGTTTAGAGTCTTGAACTCCGCCTTGAGAAGCTGGTCCTTTTCTCCGAGGGAATCGAGGTCGGCGGCGTTCAGGCGCAGGGCACCGCGCATGGCCCGGCGTGCGCGGCTGGGGGGGAGGTAGAAATTGGCTTGGAAGAGTCGGATCCGGTGGTTTTGGTCGTGGAGGAAGGAAACAACCGGCCACAAACTGGGGTCGGTGGGTTTTTGTGCGAGCAGTTGTTTGCGGTGGTGTTGGTGGAATTCGCGTGCGTTGGCGAACATGGCGAGGATGCATGCGGCGGCGTTGGTTGTATTGTTTTTGCCCGCGGCTTGGACGAATGATTCGAGGATGTTGTCCGAGTTGGCGTCGGTTTGGCGCAGGGCGTTGATGGCGAGGCAGAATTGGGGGACGATACGCGCTTCCTCGGGTGGCTTGGTATCGAGGGTGGTTTTTGCCTCAGCGACGGCGGCGAGCAGGTGTTTGGGTTCGGTTTCCAGACTCCATCTTCCGAGCAGAGAAATGATGTGCAGGTTGCGTAGGCGCCAGACGTCTGGTGCATCTGCGTGTTGTTGGATGGCCTCGCGGCTGAGGCGTTCTGCCTGTTGGTACTTCGTGATGGCCTCGGTTCGGGTGAGTCTGTATCGGGTGGGTGCTGGCGGGATGCAGTTTTGGATGGTGGTGATGGTTTCTGCGGGGATGGATTTGGATTGTTTTGAAAGAGCGCTGCCGGATACGAGGAAGTCGCCGATGAGTAACGATTGCAGCTGCGAGACGTAGCGGATTTCATCGAGGTTTTGCTCCATGGGCATTTCTTCCACTTTTGTTCTAACAACACTGGATGGAAGCAGGGAGTGGCCGTGCGGATTGATGCGAACGGCAATCGGGTCCTTGCCAGCGTAGACACGGTAAATCTGTGAGTTTTTGCCACCGGGTAAGCGCATGACCGTGCATTCCATACCGTGTCGTTTGAGTATTCCTGCACCTCCGTCCGGGAGCTGATCGACGTTAAAGCTGAACACCTTGAAGGCCTCGGGGCGACGGGATTGCAGGTTCTTTATTTCGAGCAGTCGGGCTTGGAAGTCGGGTGATTTTTCCGACCAGAAGAACATCACACAGGTGTGCCCAATGCCATCGATGGGGAAGGTCAGTTGAGTACCGTCGATACGGGTGAAGGTGCCTTTGTAGATCAGCTTGAAGTGACCGTAGTCGCGGTGGGTGCGCCGCCATTCGATGACATCCATGTCGCCGCCGAAGCGTTCATCCATGAGTTGGGTGAATTTTTGTTCCAATTCGAAGGCGTCGAGCTTGGGTGCGATCGTGGCAGCGATCATCAGGCTTTTGGCTTCGGCAGGTGTGTTGCGGTAGCGATCGACCAGTGCTTCCAGAACCTTGGCGCGTTCTTTGACGTCGGCATTCTTGGCGGACATGTCACGCTCCATGAGAATGAGGTCGGCTTCGAGTCGAAGCTTGGCGTATTTGTCCGGAGCCTTGGCAATGATGGCGCAGGTTTCGTAGAGCGAGCTACGGTTGCGCTCGTCATTGTCCAGGGTGAGGAGTCGTTTTTTGGTTTGGAAAACGATGGCGAGGACGTGGTAGCGATTTGGGGCCGTGGGGTTGGTGTTGATCAGAGAGTTGCCTTTGCGGATGATGGATTTGCAGGCGCGGCGTTTTTTGGTGATGGAGGTCTCGGTGCTGATCTCGGTGATTTGCTTTTGCAGGGCGGAGATTTCTGTTTCTGGGATTGGGGCTGCATGCAGGAGACCCGCACACATCAGGATGGATGTGAGGAGCGTGATTAGGTTGGGGACGGTGACACGTTTCATCATAAATTACTCGTTTGCTAGCGGTTGCTTTTGAATATCCAACAGCCAACAAGGAATATCCAATGACCAAGTGGGGTGCGTGTGCACGGGGGTTGGTTTTTGGTCGGTGGTGCGTCTTGGCGTCTGTTGTTAGGTGTGTGTTCCTATGGCTTCTTTTTCTTGGCGGTTTCGATGCTTGAGAAGAAGATGGCGATTAACTCGTCTGTTTCCTGAATGAGAGGAGTGAGAAGAGTTTCTGGTTCGATTATGTGGGCCTTAGCGATGATCTTGAGCCAGACTTCCGTTTCACGTAGTTCCTTCAGAGAGACTTTGAGTTTGTGCACGAAGTCGGCGGTGGATTCAGCGCTTTGGGCTTCGCCATAATTGGGTGCAGGAGATGTTCCGCTACGCAGTAACTGAGTAGATATGTGTTTCCCTGCCTTCGTATTTGGCAAGGCTTCTGATAGTTTGATGATGCGGACGGCGAAATCAACCAATCGGTCTTGTAGGTTGTATTCTCTTTCCTTCATCATTGGATATTCCTTGTTGGCTGTTGGATATTGAATTTAAGAAGTCACTTCCCTGAGTGTGGATTCAGGCGGAAGTTTTCTCGGTTGTTATCGGTGTAGATGCCGAAGGGAGTTTTGTTGTGTGGGGTGGTGGGTCGGGCGGCTTGGGTGCGGAGGGCTTTGGCTTCGGTGCTGCGGCCGAGTTGGTCGAGAATGTCGGCTTTGTAGTATTCTATTTCTTGGTGGAGTTTGCAGCGGTGGACTTTTCCGAAACCGAATGTCTTGAGGCCTTCGAGTGCGATATCGACATCGGCGAGGGCGGCTTCCCAGTCTTTTAGTCCGGCGTAGGCGCGGGCGCGGGAGTAGTGGCGGAAGGTGGCCCACCAGTCGCCTTTGAGTTTTGCGGGAGCCCAGGCTTCGGAGAAGAGTTTGACGGCTTGTTTGAAGTCGCCTTGGTCGAGTGCGGCTTTGGCGGTTTCGTATTGGAGCACGTTGAGTTGGGCTTCGACTCCGTACCGAATGACCGATGAGATGCGGCTGCCTTGAACGGGGTAGTCGAGTCCGGAGGTGAACCAGGAGATGCTGCCGTCGGGGCGGAGGAGGA
>JARFPV010000049.1 GCA_029288115.1 Akkermansiaceae bacterium
CTTGCACGGAGGTAGGCTCCGGTGTCCTCGGCGGCCCGCAGTGGCCGAATCACCTGTCCGCGGGCTTGAATCGAGGCCGGCGGGATGGTCTGCATGAGTTTGGGAAAGTCCGGGCTCAACGTCACTTTGTTTCCAGTCATCACCAGGGAGGCCCCATCGACATCATTGGAGAGATCAAAGGCAGCGGTGAGCAGCCGACGTTCGTCGCGGATGGTGTTTTTCTCGATCCTAACATCGCTGCTGCTTTTCACCACGACGGGGACCGTTCCGGCGGGGTCGCCACGCCCTGCCTCGATCGTGTTGTCGCGGATGACGCCTCCATGGAGGTTGGACAAGTGCATCGCCGCCCCGGGCCACTCGCTGAAAGTGTTGTTCTCGATGGTGATCTTATTCGCCGATGCACCCCGGCCGCTGGTGCCGATCTGAATCGGAATCAGTCCGGTGTTGCGAAAGGTATTGTTGCGGATCGTGGTGTCACTCGGAAACGGGCCCTCATAGAAGGAGGCGATCTCGTTGCCGAGCCTCACGCCCGAGCCGCCGATGCCATCGACCGTGTTGCTTTCGAACAGCCCGCCGGAGCAGCGCGCCAGCAGAGCGTGGCGACGCTGGGGGAGGAAGCGGTTATTGAGGACGATGTAGTCCTTGCCGCTGGCATCGAGATTGTAGAGGCCGGTGAAGCGCAGCTTGTCGCGACCTCCGGGAAACAGATTGCCACCCTGATGCAGGGCAAGTCCGGGAATCGGCTGGTCGAGGGTGATGATGTTCCACTTCCCGCGCCGTCCCTTCGGGTTCTTCTGAAACTCCACTTTCGTGACCTTCAAGCCGCGGGTGACGGCTCCGGGAATCGGCGTGTAGGCCATCAACTCGTCTCCCACACGGGGTGAGAACTGCACTTCCGCAATCAGATAACGATTCCCACCGAGGTCCTTCTTCACCCAGTAGGGACAGACGGAGATGTTGATCGAGTCGTCCATCATTCCCTCGAGAGTGCAGTCCTCGATGATCGGCCCGATACGGTTGTGCTTCACGTGGAAGCCGTCCCTGATACTGGTGACCAGGTGCTTGGATCCCGGTCGGAAAGCAATCCGCGCTCCCTTCACGTGCACCCGCCCGTGGTTGTCGAGGAAGGTGTGGTTCATCCCGTACTTGCCGCTGTGGATGGTATAGTCTTCCAGCCGGATGCCGGCACTGCGCTCCACGTTGATCAGCGCCCCGTGCCCGCCATGGTAGAGGCCGAAGACAAAGCGGTCACCCGCGGCGATGTGGGTGAAATCGTCTGCCACCAGGTCGATGCGAAGCAGGCGACCGGCTCGATCCACCTCGGTGATGTTCTCGATGTGATCGATCGGCCCCGGCTTGAGCCTGCGCTCCTTTGCCTCGATCGTGAATCCGACCCGGGACCATGCCTTCTTTTTCAGCTGCTCACCAAGTTCGACCGGATTGGCGTAGCCTTCGTGGATCTTAAGTAAAAACGTGCCTTCCTCGAGAGTGACCTCAACGATGTCCCCCTGCGTGAAACTCACCGGATCGCAGTCGAGCACGAAGCCACGCATGACAACATCCTTGCTGTCGACGATGCCGAGAAACGGATTCCACGGATTGCCGATAATTTCCGCACCGTTGCCCTCGATCGTGATGCCCGTGACTCCGGCGAGCGCGAGGATGGCGCCCTCTGGCTGACGGTGGAAGCGGTAGACCTTCTTCTCAAAAACCAGCTTCGATCCTGGCCCCGCCTCGATCGCAGCCGTCAGCGCCTTGCGCACTGCAGGCGCGTCATCGGTTTGGCCATCGCCGACTGCACCGTAGTCCGCGACTTTAAATTCTGCTGCGTTGAGAAGTGTCGAAGCAAGCAGCGCCAGAATGAATGTGATAGAAAATCTCGGCATGAATACAAAGAAAGTGAATTGCTGATCTCTTTAAACCGGTTGCCAATGTAAGTTTTCCAATGAATGCCATTCGGCACAAGACTATTTGATTTCTAGCAAAAAACTCGAGCCTCTGGTAGATCCACCGTAGAAAAACCGGAAACCAATTGCGAACCGGCGCGCATCCTCCCCCCCCCAGACGAGTTTGTCGATTTTTTGTGCTCTTGTCGACCACCCCTGAAATCCACAAGTTAGCCACCCATGCAGCCATGAGCCATTCCATTACGGTTTAGATAAGGCGTCGAGCATGGCGGTGATTCGGTAGATGAAAAATGGAATGAATTCCTCGCCGAGGTAGCCGGGAAGATCACCGAACGCGTGGTCCGGGCCAGAGGTCTCGTTATTAGATTGCTCCAAAATATCTCCCTAGCTTGAGTGCCCTAGGGTGCAGGGTTCCGAATGCTGATTGATTTTACTTTTTCCTCCGGTATAGTAGCCACGTGACCACCCCTTCCAAAGACCGCTCACACTGGCCCCAAGCAAAGCTTGGGTCATTTGATGAAGTGAGAGCCTACCGTATCCGGCAATGGCAAGAAGCGGGGTGTGCCGCCCGGCTCCAAGGGGCATGGGAACTCGTCACAGAATATTGGATCGACATGAAAAAAGTACACCCCGATGAACTCAGACTTCAAAGATCTGTTACAAATATTCTCAGACGAGCAAGTTAAGTATCTGGTCGTTGGTGCCTACGCTGTGATTCACTACACACAGCCTCGCTACACCAAGGATATCGATATCTGGATCAAGCCATCTGTGGAAAATGCCCAACGAGTCGCACAGGCATTCAAAAAGTTCGGCATCCCTCTCATTGAAGTTTCCCAGAGTGATTTCGAATCCGAGGGACTCCAATATGTGATTGGCGTCCCTCCTTGCCAGATCGACTTCCTTACCTCCTTACCCGGCCCAATGGACTTGTCCCAGGCCTGGGAAAACCGCTCCACTCAACATTCTGATGGCATTGAAATACAATTCCTCAGCAAACCCGACCTCATCACCGCCAAACAAATCGCAGGTCGACCACAGGATCTCGCCGACTTGGATGAGCTCAACTGGATTTAGATCCGTCAGCCAGGGGAGGTCAGCGCGATGACCCTGGGTTGCCGGACGGCAAGAGTATCGCCGCTCCCTAAACCCGGGCTGCGGGTTAAAAGTAGGGAGAGGGGACCCTCCT